>JAOTZB010000049.1 GCA_029861625.1 Acidimicrobiia bacterium | reverse complement strand
GATCGTGAGGACGCTCTCGAGCTCCGCGCCGAGCGGCATCTGGTCCGGCGCCTACCTCCCGGTCACGGTCGCGAACCTGACGATCGTGGCCATCGCGGCCTTCGACGGCCTGGCCGTCATCGCCGCCTTGCCGAGCATCGCCGAGGATCTCGGCAACGTCGCGCTGTTGCCATGGGTAGCGACGGCCTATCTCGGAGCGTCGGCGGTCGCGGTGATCATGGCCGGTCCCGTGATCGACGCGGTCGGCGTGCGGCGGACCTTTCGCGTGACCGGGGTGTGGTTCCTCGTCACCAGTGCGGCCGTGGCGGTGGCGCCGACGATGCCGCTGCTGCTGGCGGCCAGGGTCGCGCAGGGCCTGGGCGGTGGGCTGGTCATCGCCGTCGCGCTCGCCGCCGTCGGGCTCGCCTATCCCCATTACCTCCGACCTCGGGCGTTCGCCGCGAACTCGGCGGTCTGGGGGCTGATGGGCTTCGGTGGACCGGCGATCGCCGCGGCGCTGCTCGCGTTGTCCGGCTGGCGACTGATCTTCGTGGTGCAGCTCCCGCTCACCGTTCTGGCGCTCGCAACGGGCTGGCGAACGCTCCCCAGTACTCGTGAGCGGGCACAACGCCTGCGTGTCGATTCTGTCGGCGTGGCCGTGCTCACCGGCGTGACGTTCGCGTCGTTGATCGGCCTGGCCCAGATCGGGGTCCGGTGGTGGCTGTCCGCGACCGCCGCTGTGGTGGCGGTCACGCTCACCGTCGGCTACTGGATACACAGCGGCCGTCACGACGAGCCGGTTCTGGCCAGGCAGCACATCGCCCGGCATCCGTTGCGGTGGGTCCACCTCACGGCCGGTCTCGTGCTCGCGGCGGGACTCGCGGCCGACAACTACCTGCCGTTGTACGTGCAGGTGTCGCGTGGTCGCTCGGCGGAGTTCGCGGCGTTTTCGGTGCTGTTCCTCACGGTCGGGTGGACCGCGGCATCGTTCATCTACGCTCGCAAGCTGCAGCGCTGGACCGAACCCAGTGTGATCATGCTCGGTGCGTCGATGCTGTTGCCGTCCCTGGCGCTCGCCGGCATCCCCGTCGCCCTCGGTGCGCCCCTGTGGCTGATCTTCACCGGCTTCTTCGCCGTCGGCGTGTGCATCGGTTTCGTCTCGACGGCCGGCCTCACCCTCATCCAGGCCAGCAGCGAGGAACACGAGATGGGACGGGTCAACGCGGCGCACCAGTTCCTCCGCACCCTGGCCATCACCTACGGGATCGCGCTCGGCGGTGCAGTGCTGTTGTTCGTCGTCGATCGCCGCGTCGGCGACGTCGAGATCGTTCGTGAGGTGCTCGCCGGTGAGGACGTCGCCGTGGGTGATGCGGCACGCGACGCAGTCGAGGCCGGGCTGGTCTGGGTGGTCGTGGTGGCTGCGATCCTGGCCCTCGGGTGCCTCCTGGCCGCTCGAATGCTCCAGGCGAGGACGACCCCGTGAGCCCCGGCCTCCGACGTCGACGGGTCGCGCCGCACGCGTGCCGGCGCTCGCAAGGGGCGGGCGTCGTCGCCGGGCTCTATCTTCGGAGTTGGCCGGCATCGGCACGGGCAGCTGGTGAGCCGGTGCCACCGACGAGCGAGCAGACGAGGCAGTAGATGGATCTCGAGGGCAGGACGGCGCTGATCACCGGCGGCGGCAGACGGGTCGGTCGCGCCATCACGCTCGCGCTCGCCGGAGCCGGGGCCAACGTCGTCGTGAACTACAGCTCGTCCGCCGACGACGCGCACCGAACCGCCGACGATGCCGAGGCGCTCGGCGTCGGCGCGCAAGCGGTGCAGGCCGATGTGTCCGACTACGCCGCGGTGGGCGCGATGGTCGACCTGGCCGTCGATCGCTTCGGCACGATCGACGTCTTGGTCAACAACGCGTCGACCTTCCTTCCCGACCCGCTGCCCACCGACGACCTGACGGTGTGGCACAAGTCGATCGACACATTGGTGCACGGCCCCTTCTACTGTGCGAATCGCGTCGCGCCGGTGATGCTCGCCAACAGCGGTGGTGTGATCATCGGCATCGGCGACCTGACCGCGTTCGAGCCGTGGCCGGGGTTCGCCGGCCACTCGATCGGCAAGGGTGCGATCCTGTCGCTCACCCGGCAGCTCGCCCTCGAGCTCGCACCGACGATCCGGGCCAATGCCGTCGTACCCGGGCCGGCGCTGCGGCCCGCCGAGTACGACGACGAGACCTACCAACGGGTGGCCGACGACACGCTGCTCGGCCGGTGGGGGACGCCGGAGGAGATGGCACACGCCGTGCGGTTCCTGGTCGAGGCCGACTACATCACCGGCGAGGTCATCATCGTCGACGGCGGCCAGCGCTTCGGTCATCGCAAGCATGCGCACGGCTGACACGCATGGTCGCCGCCGGAGTCCACATCGTTCCGCTGATGCCGACCGACGATGTCATCGCGGTGGCCGTGGAGGCAGAGCGGCTCGGCTACGACTACTGCATGGTCGCCGACGAAGGGTTCCATCCCGACGTCTACGCCTGTCTGGGGGTCATCGCCCGCGAGACCGAACGAATCACCCTCGGCGTGATGACGAACGGGTACACGCGGCACCCGGCCGTCACCGCCACGGCGCTGGCCACCGTCAACGACCTCTCGGGCGGACGGGTCGTCGTCACGATGCTGGCCGGCGGGTCGATGGTGTTGCACCCCATGGGGATCGAGCGCCGTCGTCCGTATCGGGTCGTCGCCGACACGGTCGAGGCCATGAGACGGCTGTGGTCGGGTGACGAGGTGTCGTGGCGCGGCGAGACCTGCTCGCTGGATCGGGCCCGGCTCGGTCCGGGGCCCCAGACGATTCCCGTCTGGATCGCGAGCCGAGGCCCGAAGTTGCTCGGACTGGCCGGTCGCTCGGCCGACGGGGTGGTGTTCACGGTGAAGCCGGACCTGGGCGCGGCAATCGAGCTCGTCGACGACGCCGCGGGAGCGGCGGGTCGCCGGCCACCGGCCCGGATGTACCTCGGGCGGATCTGCTACACGCCCGAGCTGCTCGAGGGCCAGCGGCGAACGCTGTCGTTCGTCTTGATGGACTCGCCTCGACGGGTCCTGCACTCCCTCGGTCTCGACGACCACGATGCCGACATCGTCGAAGCGGCCTCGAGGGCGAACGATCCCGAACTGGTCGATCCGCTCGTGTCCGACGAGCTGCTCCGCCGCTACCAGGTCGCGGGCACGCCCGAGGAGTGTGCGGTCGAGGTCGCCACGCTCGCTCGACAACACGGCCTCGACGCGGTTCTGATCGACGCGCTGTCGGCTGATCTCGACGAGAACATGGCCGTCATCGGAGACTCCCTACCCATCATCACAGGAAGCCGGCAATGACCACTCGAAGAATGAATCGCATCTTTGCCGCCGACGGCCGAACGGTCATCGTCGCCCTCGATCACGGGCTGATCGACGGCCCCTGCGAGGGATTCGAGCATCCCGGCGAGGTGATCGCGGCGGTGGTCGCCGGTGGCGCCGACGCCATCCTCACCTCGTTCGGAATCGCCGAGGCCTACGCCGCCGAGCTGAGCGCGGTCGGTCTGATCCTGCGGAGCGACGGGGCGGCGACCAACCTCGGGACACCGAGCACCGGATCGCTGTCGCGCTTCTTCGGCCCCGAGGATGCGCTCCGTCTCGGTGCCGACGCGCTGGTGGTGACGGCCATGCCCGGCTCGGACAAGGAGGCCGCGACACTCGAGACCCTGGCCCGGACCACGGCCGAAGCGCATCGCCGGGGCCTTCCCGTTCTCGGCGAGATGGTGCCGGGTGGGTTCAACAGCGGCCCGGAGATGCGGGGCCCCGACGCCGTCGCGCTCGCGGCACGTCTCGGCGCCGAGCTCGGTGCCGATTTCATCAAGGCTCCCTACTGCGCCGACTACGCCTCGGTCACCTCGTCGACGTTCGTTCCGGTGGTGATCCTCGGCGGGGCCAAGGGTTCCGAGGCCGAGATGTTGGCCAACATCCGCGATGCCATCGACGCCGGGGCCAAGGGCGTCGCGATCGGCCGGAACGTCTTCCAGTGCGAGAACCCGACGGCGATGACCGAGGCGATCGTGGCCGTCGTGCACCGGGACGCGAGCGTCGACGACGCCATCGGCATGCTCGAGGGCTGAGACCACCGCGATGACGTCCGGAACCGAGGTCGTCATCGGCCTCGACGCGGGCACGACCTCGGCGAAGGCCGTCGCGGTGAACCGGGCCGGCGAGGTCGTCGCCGACAGCGTGTCCGACCCGATCGCGACGGCCAGCCCGTCTCCGGGAGCGAGCGAGCAGGTGCCAGGGGAGATCTGGCGGGCGCTGACGAGCGCGAGCCGGCGGATGATCGAACGCCTCGCTCGCGAGTCGCGCGTTGTCGCCATCGCGCTGGCGGCCCAGAGCGGATCGGTCATCGGGGTCGACGACGCCGGCGCCGCAGTCGGGCCGGCCATCACGTGGATGGACACCCGATCTCGGTCACTCGTCGAGTCGTGGCCGGCGCGTACCCGGGAGCAGATCCGCCGACTCAGCGGCTGGTCACCGTCACCCGGGCTCGGCCTGGCCACCATCGCATGGCTCGCATCAATCGAGGCCGCGGTACCGCACGGGGTCACACGGTGGGCCTCGGTCGACGACTACCTCGGCTTCGGGCTCACGCACCGATGGGTGACCAACCCGTCGAACGCCGCCGGCATGCAGCTAATGGACGTGTCCACGCTGGCCTGGAGCCCCGAGCTCTGCTCGCTGGCCGGTATCGAACCGGCGCTGCTGTCCTCGATCGGTTCCTCCGGCGGCGTCCACGGTGAGCTCTCGATCGCAGCCGCCGAGGCGATGGGACTCCCGCACCGCGTGCCTGCCGTGATCGGCGGACACGATCAGGCCTGCGCGGCCCTCGGCCTCGGCGCCGTCTCACCCGGATCCATGGTGCTCTCGGCCGGTACCGCTTGGGTGCTGTCGGTCATCACCGGGACGCCGGCGATCGACTCGCTGCCGACTGCCTTCAACCTCAGCCCGCACGTGGCCGACGGTCGATGGTCGGCATCGCGGAATCTCGGCGGCCTGGGGGCAGCTGTCGCCTGGAGCCTCGACGACACGGCGCTGTCGATCGACCGGGCCGAAGCCGACCTCGCCGCCTGCGAACCGCGACTCGACGACGCGTTCTTCGTGCCGTCGATCGACGACGAACGGCGGACCGGGTGGGGCAACTTCGTGGGCGACCCCGACGAGACAGCTGGCGCCGCCCGGATCCGGGCGGTGTTCGAGGCCTGCGCGTTCGAGGTCCGGCGGGCGGTCGAACAGGCGGCAATGCTCGACGGGTCGGCACGCGAGCTCACCTTCGTCGGTGGCGGAACCCGCAGCGCGCACCTCGCCCAGACCATCGCCGATGTGCTCGACGCGCCGATCACCGTGCAACCCGACGCGAGCTGGCCGGCGATCGGCGCCGCGCGGCTTGCCGCCGAAGCGAGTGGATGGAACCTGGCCGATACCTCGGCGCGCCCCGGCATGCTCGTTGCGGCGCGCCCGCGCGTCGCAGCTCTCATGACGCAGCGGTACGCCACCTACACGGACCTCACCGAAAGAGCATCTCCATGACCAGACCCGTGGTGGCCATCACCATCGGCCGTTCCAACTACACACGGATGTTCGGTCCGGACGCACTGGCTCGTCTCGACGAGCTCGCGACGGTCGTGCACCACGAAGCCGACGGTCCCGCCGACAAGGACGCACTGCTCGAGCTGTTGCCGGGCGCACGCGCGTGCATCACGAGCTGGGGCGTGGCGCCCCTCGACGCCGACGTCGTCGCCGCGGCCGGCTCGCTCGAGGCCATGGCCCACATGGGCAGCAGCGTCAAACGGTTCCTGTCGGACGCGATCTGGGAGCGCGAGATCCGGGTCACGAGCGCCGGGGTCACCCTCGCGCGTGACGTGGCCGAGACAACGCTCGGGTTGATGATCGTCGGCCGCAAGCGCATCTGGCCCCTCGGTCGACACGTCAGCCACGGGGGATGGCGTGACAGCCCGACATGGGACCGGTGGGATGCCCGCGAGCTCACCCGCTCGACGGTCGGCATCGTCGGCGCCAGCAACGTGGGTCGCCACGTCATCGAGCTGCTGGCCCCGTTCGAGACCACGATCCTCGTCGCCGACCCGTTCCTGGGCGACGATGACGCCGATGCGCTCGGCGTCGAACGGGTCGAGCTCGACGAGCTGATCGACCGATCCGATGTCGTCTCGCTCCACTGTCCCGAGAACGAGCAGACCCGGCACCTGCTGAACGCCGACATGCTCGCCCGGTTGCGTGACGGCGCCCTTCTCGTCAACACCGCCCGCGGTGGGCTCGTCGACGAGGCGGCGCTCATCGACGAGCTGTCGACCGGGAGGATCTTCGCCTTCCTCGACGTCACCGATCCGGAACCTCCGGCGCTCGACAGTCCATTGCGACGTCTCGACAACGTGGTCGTGACCCCCCACATCGCCGGCTGCATCGAGAACTGCAACCGCATGGGCGAGCTCGCGGTCGAAGAGGTGCGCCGCGCCCTCGCCGGTGAGCCCGCCGTGTACGAGATCCGTCGGGACATGCTCGATCGCATCGCCTGAGCACTCGGCCGAATCAGCTCAGGACGAGGCCGCCGTCGATCTCGATGGCCTGGCCGGTGATGTAGCGGGCGTCCTCGCTGGCCAGGAAGGCGATGGTGCCGGCGATCTCCTCGGGCTGGGCGAGACGTTTCAGCGCGGTGTCGTTCGCCCGCATCTCGAGCCACTCATCGGCGGTCATGCCCAGCGAGGACCCGACCTCGGTCGCGACCTTGCGGACCATTGCCGTCAGCGTGTTTCCGGGACAGACGGCGTTGACCGTGATGCCGTGGGGACCGAGCTCCATGGCGGCAGAGCGGGTGATGCCGATGACGCCGCTCTTGGTGGCCGAGTACTCCGCCGAGTTGGGCCAGCTGGTCTTGCCCGCCATCGAGGAGATGTTGACGATCGTGCCCCGGTGCTGCGCCGTCATGATCGGTGCGACGACGCTGTTCGAGACCAACAGCCCGGTCAGGTTGACCGCGACGATGTTCTCGAACCGTTCGACCGGCACCTCGGCGAGCGGGCCGCCGCCGAAGATGCCCGCGCTCGCGACGAGCACGTCGACGCGTCCCCATTCGTCCATCACCGCCGCGAACGCCGCTTCCTGGTCGTCCCGCGACCGGACATCACACGACAACCCGAGGCCGCGGCTCCCGGCCGCCAGCACCGCCTCGACCGTGGCGGCGTTGCCGGCCTCGTTGGTGTCGAGACAGGCGACGTTGGCGCCTTCCGCCGCAAAGCGTGCCGCCGCCGCGGCCCCGATCCCGGTGGCAGCACCGGTGATGACCACGACGTGATCGTGAAATCGCTGGTCCATGGCATGCAAACCTAGTGGCGCCGACCTGTCGCCCGGTGAAGCCCGGGCATCGATCGGGGGCGATCCTCCCTGGGTCGGTTCCGGGGTGCGGTGTGGCCGAGCCCGGTGGGGTAGATTCGGCCCGACATCAACGATGAGTCGTGCTCGACCGGTGGCGCACCCTCGGCGGAGCTGGTTCAGGGAGGAGCTTGGCTGTGCCGAGCGTGCTGGCCTATCACCGGCCCGGAAACCTCGACGAGGCGTCGACCTTGTTGGCAGGAGACAATCGGAGAGCACTCGGTGGCGGCACCGTCGTCGTACCCGATTCCCGGGTCCAGCGCGACGTCGGCGTCGAGCTGGTCGACCTCCAGGCGCTCGGGCTCGATGGCATCGAGTCCGACGGCGACCGCGTCGTGATGGGCGCCATGGTTCGGCTCGGTGAGCTGACGACGCACGAGCTCGCCCCCGCACTCCTCCGCGATCTCGCTCGCCGAGAGCTGCCATCGGCATTGCGGAACCAGGCGACGATCGGCGGCACGGTGGCACTGGCCGAGTCGTCGAGCGTGCTGCTCGCCGGGTTGCTCGTCCACGACGCACAGGTGATGCTGCACGGGTCCACCGGCCGGCAGCTCGACGATGTCCTCGCCTCCGGCCTCGACGGCGGCATCATCACCGCGGTGTCCATCGACAGCACCGGACACGGTGCGATCGCGGCTACCGGGCGGACGCCTGCCGACGAGCCCATCGTGGCAGCTGTCGCCCGGACGGGCGCCGACGGCGTGCGGCTCGTGCTCACCGGCGTGGCGCCCACGCCCATCCAGGTCGATCCGGCCGACCCGACCGCCGGCTTGTCGCCCATCGGCGACTTCAGGGGTTCGGTCGACTACCGCCTCCATCTCGCCGCCGTGCTGTCGGCGCGTGTGGTCGAGGAGGTGGCGTCGTGAACATCACCGTGACCATCAACGGCGCAGCCACGGCGATCGAGTGCGAGCCGTTCGACACCCTGCTCGCCGTGCTGCGACGTCAGGGACTCGTCAGCGTGCGCTACGGCTCCGACACGGGTGAGACGGGAGCGTCGGCGGTGCTGGTCGACGGCCGTCTGGTCAACACCGACTGCATGCTCGCAGCCCAGGCCGACGGACACGAGGTCGTCACGGTCGAGGCGTTCAACACCGCCGAGCTGCATCCGATCCAGGCCGCCTTCGTTGCCGTCGGTGCCATGCAGTCCGGGTACTCCACGCCGGCGACGATCCTCGGAACGTGGGCGTTGCTCCAGGAGCACCCCGATCCGTCGGAGGAACAGATCCGAGACATGTTGTCCGGCATCCTCGACCGCGAGACGGCGTACGTGAAGCCCGTCGAGGCCGTCGAGCGGGCGGCGGCGCTGCTGCGCGACGAGGCGACCGAGCCGTTCGGACCCCTGGTCCTGCCGCCGATGACCGACGGCCGCAACCCCGTCGATGTCGATCCGGCCGACGCCCGGCCGACCGCGTCGCCCGCGGTGCCCCGTCTCATCCCGTCGCGTGATGTCCCCGAGATGGCGGTGGTCGGCAAACCCGAGGTGAAGGTCGACGCGATCCGCCTGGCCAAGGGCAATCCGGCCTTCACCGACGACTTCGAAGCGCGCGGTCAGCTGGTGGCCAAGGTCCTGCGGAGCCCGCACGCCCACGCGCGAATCGTCGCCATCGACGACTCGGCTGCGGTGGCGCTGCCGGGCGTTCACGCCGTGCTCCACCACGAGAACACGCCGCGCATCAAGTACGCCTCGGGGGGCCAGAGCTGGCCCAACCCGCATCCCTACGACCAGGTGAGCTTCGACGACAAGGTCCGCCACGTCGGCGACCGCGTCGCGGCCGTCGCGGCCGAGACGGCCGAGATCGCCGAGGAGGCCCTCCGGCTGATCGAGGTCACCTACGAGGTGTTGCCTGCGGTCTACGACGAGCTCGAGGCGATGGCCGACGGTGCTCCGGTCATCCACGACGAGGACGACACCACCGACATCCACGATCGTGACCGCAACATCGTGCACCACATCGAGGCCCAGCGCGGCGACGTCGACGCCGGCTTCGCGGCTGCCGAACACGTCTTCGAGCAGACGTTCCGCGTACACCAGGTCCAGCAGGTCCCCATCGAGAACCACATCTCGGTCGCCTGGCTCGACTCCGACGAGCGGATGGTCGTCCGCACCGCGACCCAGGTGCCGTTCCACACGCGACGGATGCTGGCTCCGCTCATCGGGATGGAAATCAAGGACGTCCGGGTGATCAAGCCCCGTATCGGCGGCGGCTTCGGCGCCAAGCAGGAGATGTTGATCGAGGACATTGCCGCGCATCTGGCCCTCGCCACCCGCCGGCCGGTCAAGCTCGAGCTCACCCGCGAGGAGGAGTTCATGTCGTCGAGGACCCGCCACCCCCAGACGCTCACGTTCAAGACCGGAGTCGCCGACGACGGCACTCTCGTCTCCCAGGAGCTGCGCATCATCGGCAACACCGGCCCCTACGGCACTCACGCCTACACGGTCCAGACCGTCAGCGGCCTGCGAGGGCTCACGTCCTACAACTGTCCGAACAAGAAGTTCGACTGCGATGTCGTCTACACGAACATCCCGGTTCCCGGCGCCTACCGGGGCTACGGCGCACCGCAGGCCGAGTTCGCGCTCGAGGCGCACATGGAGGACATCGCCCACGAGCTGGGCATCGATCCCATCGAGTTCCGACGCAAGAACTGGGTGGTCGTCGGCAGCGAGCTCGACATCGCACCCCATCTCGGCGAACGATCGGTGGAGGAGGGCGAGCTCGACGAGTACCCGAAGGTGATGTCCAACGGCATCGAGGAGTGTGTGGCCCAGGGCCGGCGTGCCATCGAGTGGCACCGCACCGCCGACCCGGCGTGGACCACGCCCCCGGATCGTCCGAACATCCGTCGGGGCCTCGGGTTCGCGTTCTGCATGCACGGCACGGCCATCCCGTTCCTCGACATGGGTGGGTGCAGCATCAAGATCAACGACGACGGCTCGTTCAACATGCTCATCGGCGCCACCGACCTCGGCACCGGTGCCGACACCGTCATCGGTCAGATCGCGGCCGAGGTGCTCGGCGTGCCGCTCGACGACATCAAGGTGTACTCGTCGGACACCGACATGACGCCGTTCGACACCGGTGCGTACGCGTCGAGCACGACCTACATCTCGGGCACGGCTGCCAAGCTGGCCGCCGAGAAGGTCCGCGAGCGGCTGAAGGAGCGGGCGGCGAAGCTGCTGGGCGTCGAGGTTCCTTGCACGATCGAGCTACGCGACAAGCGGGCGTGGGCGCCCGACGGCTCATCGGTGTCGCTCGAGGAGATCGCGCTGGATTCGCTCCACATGGACGAACACGAGCAGATCATGGGCACCGCCTCGTACGTGTCGCCCGACTGCCCGCCGCCGTTCGCGGCGCAGTTCGCCGAGATCGAGGTCGATGTCGACACTGGTCAGGTCACCGTGGTCAAGCTGGTCATGGCGGTCGACTGCGGCGTTGCCATCAACCCGGTCACCGCGTCGGGTCAGGTCGAGGGCGGGATGATCCAGGCACTCGGGTACGCCCACTGCGAGGAGTTCGCGTTCGACGACGACGGTCGCATGGTGAACGCCGCGCTCGGCCCCTACAAGATCTATCGGGCCGACGAGATGCCCGAGACCGAGGTGTACCTGATCCAGACCATGGAGGACTCCGGTCCCTTCGGGGCCAAGGCCGTGGCCGAGATCCCGAAGGACGGCGTGGCGCCGGCGATCCGCAACGCCATCCGGCACGCCACCGGGGCCCGTATCGACGATCTACCGTTCACCCCCGAACGGGTCTGGAACGCGCTGCACCCCCCGACATGACCCTCATCCTCGCGGACTGGCTCGTCACCTCGACCGACGTCGAACCGCGCCGGGACTGGGGCGTGCGAGTTGTGGGCGACGTCATCGACGCGGTCGGCAGCAGTGCAGAGCTCCGCCAGGACCATCCCGACGACGAGATCGTGGACGCCGCCGGCGGTGTGGTGCTGCCCGGGTTCGTGAACGCGCACGTGCACCTCTACGGCGTGCTGGCCCACGGCATCCCCGTGGTCGAGGCGCCAGACGGGTTCTGGAGCTTCCTCGACGACTACTGGTGGCCTGCGGTCGAAGACGTTCTCGACCACGAGATGATCGGGGCCGCCACCGACTGGGTGTGTGCCGAGATGCTCCGGTCCGGGACGACCACCTTCTACGACATTCTCGAGGCGCCGGGCTCGCTGCCCGACGCGCTGCTGGTCGAGAAGGAGATCGTCGAGAACCGGGGTCTGCGGGGGATGTTGAGCTTCGAGGCGACCGAACGGGCCGGCCCCGGGATCGCCGAGCTCGGCCTGGCCGAGAACGTGAAGCTCATCGAAGCGAGCCGGGGGTCCGATCTCGTGTCGGGCCTGATGTGTTACCACACCACGTTCACCTGTTCCCCCGACTACATCCGGCGCTGCTTCGATCTCGCTGCCGAACACGGGGTTCTCACGCACGCACACTGCAACGAAGGGGTGCACGAGGGCCGCTGGTGCGAGGAGAACCTGGGCAAGCGGACCCTCGAGCACTACGCCGACCTCGGTGTGGCGGGCCCGGGGTTCCTCGCGAGCCAGTGCGTGCAGCTGTCGGACCGGGAACGCGAGATCATCGCGGAGACGGGTGTGCGGGTCACACACATGCCCCTGGCGAACTGCGAGGTGGGCGGCGGCATCGCGCCGATTCCCGAGCTCCTCGCCGCCGGCGTCACGGTCGGGCTCGGCAGCGACGGCTACGTGAACGACTTCTTCGAGGTGATGCGGGGCGCGTTCTTGTTGCACAAGGCTCGGCTGCTCGACCCCGGCACGATGCCGGCGGCGACGGTGCTCGGGCTCGCCACCGAGGGCGGGGCGAATGCGCTCGGGCTCGACCAGGTCGGGCGACTGGACGTGGGCTGGTCGGCCGACCTCCAGGTGGTCGACGGCTCCTTCCCGACCCCGTTGAGCCCTCACAACCTCTTCGAGCAGCTCGTGCTGTGGCGCAACCACACTCACGTCCGCGACGTGATGGTCGCAGGCGAGTGGCAGGTGCGCGGCGGCGAGGTGGTCGACGCCGACCTCGACCGGCTCCGGGCCCGGACCCACGAACAGGCGCAGCGGCTGTGGTCGGCCTGATGGATCTCGCCCCGCCATCGCGACGGCGGCGCGCATGATGCGGCGCAGCATCAGCGTCATCCCCGAATGTCCGGTCGATGTCATCGTCGCCCTGGCGGTGCGGGCCGAGGCGCTCGGTTTCGACCGGTGCTGGGTGTACGACGAGGGGCTGGCGACCAGGGACGTCTACGTGACGATGGCGGCGGTGGCTGCGGCGACCGAGCGGATCGGGATCGGTCCGGGCATCACGAACCCCTACACGCGGCATCCGGCGCAGACGGCCGCCGCGGTGGCCAGCCTCGACGAGATGAGTGGTGGCCGGGCGTTCCTCGGGATCGGCGCCGGCGGGTCGCTGACCCTCGATCCCATCGGGTTGACGAGGACGCGGCCGCTTGCCGCCGTGCGAGAAGCGATCGAGGTGGCGCGGGCCCTGTTCGCCGGCGGTCCGGTCGACCATGCCGGTCCGCTCGCGACGCTCGAGTCGGCGTCGCTGCACTACGGCCGGCCCGACATCGAGATCTGGCTCGCCGGGCGAGGACCGAAGATGTTGCGGCTCGGCGGCGAGGTGGCGGACGGCGTGATGCTGGACTTCATCCACAAGCCGAGCCTCGGCCAGTACGTCGACCGTGTCCGCGCCGGGGGCAGCGCGGCCCGCATCTGCTATTCGACCGCGGTCGTGACCGACGAGGACGAACTCGAGTTCGTCCGGCCGCACATGACGTACCGACTCGTGGATGCACCGGCCCCGGTGAAGGAGGCGATCGGGCTCACCGCCGCCGACGTCGATCGGATCCGCTCCGCGATGGCCCGCGGGCTCGACGCCGCCGCCGAGCACGTGCGCGACGAGTGGATCGAGCCCTTCGTCATCCGGGGAACCGCGGCGGGGTGTGGCGCCGAGATCGCCGAGCTGGGCGAACGCCACGGCATCGAGGAGTTCCTGTTGCCGATGTTCGACATGGCCGACCAGCCGGCCTACCTCGCGCGGGTTGCCGCCGCCCTCGGGGAGAGTGGGTTCTGACCCCGCGTTCTCGTCACCTCCCGAACTCGAAGGTCTTCACCTCGGCCATCGCCTCACTGAGGCCGGCGACGGCCTGCTCGAACAGTGTCTTGCCGAGCTCGGCGCTGGCGCCGGTGGGGTCGCCGATGTAGCCATCGGGATCGAAATCGTTCGACAGCCAGCCGAACGACACCGAGCCGCCGAACTTCACGTGCCGGTTCTCGGCCAGCGCCTCGGGGACCTTTCGTTCGGCCTTCGTGAGGTCGACCTGGCCGGGTCGGAGGTGCATGAAGACCGACGTCTCGTTGAGGCCGCCGTGGATCCCCATCCCCAGCTCGTCCTCGGTGGACGTCCCGCCGTAAGCGGGCGGCAGCGACGGATGCATGAGGAACGTCTTGAGGCCGATCTCGAGGCGAAGCTCACGGAGCGCGGTGCCGAGGTGGGTGGTGTTGCCACCGTGGCCGTTCAACAGCACGAGTCGCTCCGCGCCGGTCGACGCCACCGAGCGGCCGATGTCGCGCAGCACGGCCAGCATCGTCTCGGGCGAGAGATACAGCGTGCCGGGCGCCCAGGCATGCTCGTTCGACTTCGAGATCGACATGGTCGGCAGCTGCCAGACGTCGAGCTCGTCGCCGCACTCGGCTACGACCGCGTCGGCGGTCTCGTGGGCGATCACATGGTCGACCGACATCGGCAGATGGGGTCCGTGCTGTTCGACCGCCCCGATCGGCAGTAGGAGAATCGACGTCGGTGAGATCGCCGAGCCGATCTCGGGGCCGGAGAGATCCTCGTAGCGTCGGCTCATACCGCCCGACGGTAGCCCGTTCGCCATCGGCGGTCGTGACCGCGTGACCGCCGGGCCGCGAGCCGGTCGTGTCGCCCTCCCGAGGGGGTTCCCCGATCCGGTCCGGCTCCTGGCGCACACTGGTTGCATGAAGGTCGTCAACCAGCCGGGCCGGTTCGCCACCACCGAACGCTGGTTCATCCATCGAGGTCTGCCCCACGCGATCACCGGCTATTCGGCCACCGACGACGTCTTCACCCGCATGGCGCCGTTCCTGGGTGTGGTCTTCGTCGCCGAGCTCTTCGGAAGCTTCGGCGATCGGTTCTCCGGTTGGTCCCAGGCGGCGGCATTCGTCGGCGGGGCCGCCATCGTCCTGGGCGCGGCCATGGTCGTCAACCGGTGGCGGGGTCGTAGTGCGCTGGCGTTGCCAGACGACGTCGAGCTGCCCGAGCTGGCTGCCTTCGTCCTGGTGCCGGCCGTGTTGCCGGTCGTCTTCGGCGACAGCCGTTTCGCGGGCGCAGCCGCGATCGTCGCGTTCAACCTCGTGATCCTCGGAGTCGGGTACCTCATCACCAGCTACGGGCTCGTCCCGCTGTTCGGGTGGGGCGCCGGCCAGGTCGGTCGCCAGCTCCGCCAGCTCACACATCTCCTGGCCGGCTCGCTTCCCCTGCTCTTGTTGTTCTCGGCCTTCTTGTTCCTCAACGCCGAGATCTGGCAGGTGGCGCACGACTTCACGCCGGCGTACTACGCGGTCGTGCTCGCCTTGTTGTTCGGCTCCGCCATGGGCTTCTTGGTCATGCGGCTCCCCGGTGAACGCGACTCGCTGGCCCGTTTCGAGTCATGGGACGAGGTCTGCCGGATAGCCGACGAGTCGAATGCCCCCTATGGCCTCGACCAGCACCCGGGTCTGCCCGACCCGCCCCGCATCGACCGACTCGGGCGGGCCGAACGGGTGAACGTCGTGATGTTGTTGATCGTGAGCCAGCTCGTGCAGATGGTGCTGGTGGCGACATCCATCGGCGTCTTCTACGTGGTGTTCGGCCTGTTCACGGTCCGCGCCGACACGTTGTTGCAGTGGACGACACAACCCGCCGGCAGCTTCGACCCGATCGCCACGGTCGGCTTCCTCGGCGACGACGTCGTGCTGACCTGGGAGCTGCTCGCGGTCGCCGGGTTCGTCTCGGCCTTCTCGGCGCTTCAGTTCGCGGTCTCAGCGCTCATCGACCAGACGTATCGCGTCCAGTTCTTCACCGAGGTGGAAGCCGACATCCGTGAGGTGCTCGCGGTCCGGGCTCTCTATCAGGCCGAGGTCGCCGCGGCAGCCGCGTCCACCGGATCGGGCTGACGCGACAGGGCCGACCACCCGACGACGGCCGATACGACGGCAATGGCCGAGGCGAGCGCGAAGACGTTCAGGAACCGGGTCGGGCTGTCGCTGTCGCCGACGATGGTGGTGAGGGTCGAGATGCCGATCGCGGCGCCGAACTGCACGACCATCTGGAACGTTCCCGACGCCACGCCCAGGTCGTGGTCGGTGACGGCCGCGGCCACCTGGGTGATCATCACCGGCCGCCCGAAGCCCATACCGAAGCCGGTGCCGATCATTCCGGCGATGATGAGGCCGAGCGACTCGAACGATGCCCCGACCCCCGTCAA
>JAOTZB010000048.1 GCA_029861625.1 Acidimicrobiia bacterium | reverse complement strand
CCATGCCGTGGGACACCGGTCCGGCCAACGGGTTCACGACGGGTACGCCGTGGCTGCGGGCCGCCGATCGCGCCGGGGAGGAGACGGCTGCTCACCAGCGGGCAACGCCCGGCAGCCCCGTGACCCGGTATCGCGAGCTCATCGGTGTGCGGAAGGCCCACGCCGCCTTCTACACCGAACCGGCCCAATGGGTCGACGGTCCGACCGACTCGTCGGCCATCGTGCGCCGTGGGGACATCACCGTCGTGGCCAACCTGGGCCCCGAGCCCGTCGTCGTCGACATCGACGATGACCCCGATGTCGCATTCACCTCGTCGCCGCGCGGCGTGGCCATCGACAGTCGACGACTCACGATCGCCGGTGAGACGTCGGCCATTCTCGTGGCGACGGGCTGACGGGACCCACGGTGCACATGCGTCATCCGACGATCGAGGACGTCGCCCGAACTGCGGGTGTCTCGGTGGCCACCGTGTCGAGAGCGCTGCGAGACCTGCCCAATGTTGCGGTGAGCACCCGGGACCGCGTGCTCACGGCCGCCCGGGAGCTCGACTACGAGATCGATCCGCAGGCATCGCGCCTCGCGAGCGGTCGCACGATGACGATCGGTTTGATCGCGCCGTTGTTCGGCACCTGGTACGTCGACCGGGTGGTCAACGGCGCCGAGTCCGTCCTGGCCGACGCGGGGTACGACCTGTTGATCACGTCGACCCGCACCCGGGAGTCGTTGTCGTCGTTCTTCGACCGGATCCGATCGTTCGGGCGCCGCATCGACGGCGCGTTGGTGATCGACCTGTACGTCCATGGCGCCGATCTCGCCCGGCTCGAGACGCTCGGCGTCCCGGCGGTCACCGTCGGCGAGGACCTCGGGCCCTATCCATCGATCACCATCGACAACCGGCGCGCCGGTGCCGAAGCCACCCGACATCTGATCGATCTGGGCCACCGGCGCATCGGGCTCATCGGCGGCTCGGCCGACAGTTCGTTCAGCTCTCCTGTGCCGGAGCGACGCGAGCAGGGCTGGCGCGACGCACTCGAGACGGCCGGCCTCCCCGCCGACCCCGGCCTCGTCGTCGAGGGTGAATTCGTCGTCGACGGTGGCGAGCGCGGCCTGGCCAGGCTGTTGTCGGCCGACGACCCGCCGACCGCGATCTTCTGCATGTCCGACTACATGGCCCTCGGCGCGCTCATCGAAGCGCGGCGTCGCGGCATCGAGGTCCCACGCGACCTCTCGATCGTGGGGTTCGACGACCACGAGCTGAGCCGCCCGTTCGGCATCACGACGATGCGTCAGGACGTCGACACGATCGGCACAACGGCGGCAACGGTGCTGAACACCCTGCTGTGCGGCGACACGCCGGCAGTCACCCAGACCGTGCACGATGTGACGCTCGTGAAACGCGAATCGACCGGTCCCGCGCCGGTTCGATGACGATTTCTGCTGCGCGTTGACTCCCCACCCCCACCGATCTACGCTGACCCCTGGTTGCGCCTGTAAGCGCTTACACCTTTCCGGGTTTTCTCCAGGTCGGCGAGGTGATCATCAGTCACTGGAGGGGGAGAAAAACGAATGCGTAGACCCCGTTGGTTCAGTTTCCTCGCGTTGTTGCTCGTCTTCGGTCTCATTGCGGCCGCATGCGGCAGCGATGACGACGAAGGCGACGTCGCCGCTGAAGACGAAGCTCCAGCCGAAGAAGAAGCTGCGGCCGAAGAAGAAGCACCAGCCGAAGAAGAAGCACCAGCCGAAGAAGAAGCACCAGCCGAGGAGCCATCCGGCGATATCGACTCGATCACCGTCACCGGCCCCGAGCGCGACGAGTCCGAAGCCGGCGCTTACCAAGAGGTGCTCGGGGCGTGGGGCGCCGAGAACGGCATCGAGGTCAACTACCTCGGCGACGCCGACTGGGAAGCCAACATCAACACGCAGGTCCAGGGTGGCAACCCGCCCGACATCTCGATGTTCCCTCAACCCGGCAAGCTCGCCGAGTTCGCCCGCGACGGACACCTCGTCCCGCTGAGCGACGGCGCCGCCGCCGCGACCGCCACCAACTGGTCCGAGGCCTGGACCGTGTTCGGCAACGTCGACGGTGTGCAGTACGGCGTGCCGGCCAAGGCCGACCTGAAGTCGCTCGTCTGGTACCAGCCAGCCGCCTTCGAGGCAGCCGGCTACGAGGTCCCGACGACGTTCGACGAGTTCACCGCCCTGGTCGACCAGATGGTCGCCGACGGCGGACCGAAACCACTGTGTGTCGGCATCGAGTCGGGCCAGGCCACGGGCTGGACCTACACCGACTGGGTCGAGGACATGGTGCTGCGCCAGCACGGCCCCGAGGTCTATGACCAGTGGGTGAGCCACGAGATCCCGTTCAACGATCCGCAGATCGTCGAGTCGATGGACACCGTCCTGCAGCTCTGGAACGAGGACACCGTGTTCGCCAGCTCCGGCACGATCGCCGCGACGGCGTTCCAGGACAATGGCCAGCCACTCGTCGACGGCGACTGCTTCATGCACCGCCAGGCGTCGTTCTACTCGGCGTTCATCCCCGAGGGCACCACCTTCGCCGATGGCTCCGAGGACGCGGTCGACGTGTTCTACTTCCCCGACATCGACGGCTCGAAGCCGGTTCTCGGTGCCGGCATCCTCGCGGCAGCCTTCAACGAGCGCCCCGAGGTGCACCAGCTGCTCGAGTTCTTGTCCTCGCCGGAGTACGCCGAGCAGCGTCAGACCGCCCAGCAGGCGCTCAAGGGAGGCGGCGACGCGCTCTCCGGTTACCTGTCGGCCGCCATTGGCCAGGATCCGTCGGTGTACCAGCCGCTCGAGCAGTCGTTCCTCGACATCCTGGCGAACAGCACGATCGTGCGATTCGACGCCTCCGACCTGATGCCCGCCGATGTGGGCGCCGGCACCTTCTGGACCGAGGGAACGTCGGCGGTCAACGGTGACAAGACCGCGCAGGAAGCCGCGGACACCATCGAGGCGTCCTGGCCGTCCTGATCACCGGTACGTATCACTGAGAATGACGTGAACGGGGCACTGGCACTACGGTGCCAGTGCCCCGTGAGCTTTCGGGGGAAGCGACAGGGACACGTCCCGGGGCCAGGGACAAGGGGGACACTGACGTGGGGGACGTGATTTCCAAGGTCGTCTCGACCTTGATCACCGTCGTGATAGCAGTCGGGGCGAGCGCCGGGCTCTGGGTGGGCGCCAACCTCGTCTTCAACCAGGTCCGACGCGACTGGAGTCGATTCAACGCCATCGCCTACGGCGTGATCGGATTCGTCGTCGGAGCGATCCTGAGCGGCAACCGGCTCACCGCCGGATCGGGGAAAGGCGACGGCCGACTCGAGGAGTTCGCGTCGTGGGTCTGGCTCCCGCTCGTGATCGGCATCGCCTCCGCCGCCGTCGGCTTCGCGCTGAGTCGCATCGAAGACCCCACTCCGCGACTGGTGATCGGCGCCGTCGGCCTCGGCTCCCTCGGCCTTCTCTCCGGCCTGCTCCTCCGCGAGGAATACCGGCCCGACGTCGACATCGGTCCGCTTGTCGGTTGGACCGTAGCGATCGCGGCGATCGGCGGCGGCATCTCGTACCTCCGCAAGCGACCACCCATCTGCGGTGTACTCATCGGCGGCGCCATCGGCTGGATCCTCGGCGCATTCGGGTCGCCCGACCTCGGCGGCGGCAGCGCCGCATGGGCCGCGGTCGCGAGCCTCGTGCCGGCAGCAGCGATCGGCGTCCGTGTCTCCATGACACCGATCCCCGACCGGGAGCGGAAGGCCCGGATCGATCAGAGCTCTCGAGCCGTCATCTTCCTCGGGCCGGCGCTGCTCTTCATCTTCGCCACACTCGTCGTGCCGGCAATCCGCACGATGTACCTGTCGTTCCTCGACAACGACGCTGCGGACTTCGTCTGGTTCGACAACTACGTCGACACCTTCCGCGATCCCATCAGCTGGGACAGTTCCGACTGGACCAACATGTTCACGAGCTGGCCGTTCATCATCGGTGTCGTCCTCCTCGTGATCTTCGTGCTCGTGGGCACCTATACCAAGCGAACGACCGGGAAGACGGTCGAGCTCGGCAGCGCCAGCATGGCACCACTCGTGATCGGCGGCCTGTTCCTCGCCTTCGGTGTCTTCACGGCGCTCCGGGGAACCATCGTCAACAACCTCTGGTGGGTCGTCGTGGTCACGGCGTTCTCCACCGGGCTCGGCCTCGCGGTCGCGGTGCTCGCCGACAACGTGAAGTTCGAGAAGGTCGCGAAGTCGGTGATCTTCATGCCGATGGCGATCTCGCTCGTCGGCGCCGCCGTCATCTGGCGTTTCATGTACGTGGCCCGCGACTCCACGAAGACCCAGACCGGCGTGATGAACGCGGTCTGGGTCGGCCTCGGCAAGCTCAGCACCGGCAGCGGGATCCCCACGATCATCGTCGGCGTGCTCGTCACCATCGTGTTCCTGGCGCTGCTGATGGCGGTTGCCCGTGCGCTCGTGACCCAGTCGTACGCCCGTGCAGTGGTGCCGGGCGTGTTCGCGATCCTCCTCGGGTGGTTCGTCATCAGGTACTGGGGCATCTTCGGTGGCGGCATCGGCGGTCAGAAGATCAACTCGGCCGGCGTCGTCGTCGGCGACCCGATCAACTTCGTCCAGGACCCGCCGTACAACAACTTCTGGTTGATGGTCGTTCTCATCTGGATCCAGACCGGCTTCTCGATGGTCATCCTGTCGGCGGCGATCAAGGCAGTTCCGACCGAGCTGATCGAGGCGGCTCGAGTCGACGGCGCGACACCCTCGCAGATCTTCTGGCGGGTGACGCTGCCGCAGATCAGCACGACCATCGGTGTGGTGGTCACCACGCTCATCGTGTTGGTCATGAAGGTCTACGACATCGTCAAGGTGATGACGAACGGGAACTTCGGCACACAAGTGCTCGCCAACGACATGTTCCAACAGGCGTTCCAGTTCACCAACATCGGGCGCGGCGCATCGCTTGCAACGCTGCTGTTCTTGTTGGTCCTCCCGGTGATGATCTTCAACATCCGCCGCATGCAGAAGGAGGTCTGAGATGAGCGACACGACCCTCACCCGCCAAGCGGCGACCGCACGGGCCGCCGAGCGCCAAGGCGTCGGCGGCGTCATCTACGGATTCCTGCGCAACATCCCGACATGGGTGCTGTGGCTCATCGTGATGGTGTGGAGCCTTCCGACGGTCGGACTGTTCGTCAACAGCTTCCGCGACCGTGATTCGCAGCGGGCCACCGGCTGGTGGTCGATCAGGCCGGGCGACCTGACCATCGACAACTACGACGAGATCTTCAGCGCCAGCGCCTCGACGAGTCTCGGCGACTCACTGCTGAACTCGATGTCGATCGCGATCCCGGCCACGCTCATCCCGATCGCCGTGGCCGCATTCGCAGCCTACGGCTTCGCGTGGATCGACTTCCCCGGCCGGAAGTGGCTCTTCATCGGCACGGTCTCGCTGCTGGCCATCCCGCTGCAGGTGGCGTTGATCCCGCTGCTCCAGCTGTACGTCGGCGGTGCGCACCTGACCCTGCCGTTCATCGACAAGACGGTCACGATCATCCCCGACTTCGATCTGGTCGGAACCACCACAGCGGTGTGGTTGACCCACACAGGCTTCGCCCTGCCGTTCGCGATCTTCTTGTTGCACAACTACATGTCGCAGCTCCCGAAGGATCTGTTCGAGGCGGCTCGCATCGACGGCGCCGACCACTTCACGATCTTCTGGCGGCTCGTCTTGCCGTTGTCGGTCCCTGTGCTCGCGGCGTTCGCGATCTTCCAGTTCCTCTGGACCTGGAACGACTTCCTCATCGCGAACACCATGGCCGGCACCAACCCCGACGCGATCCCGACCACGATCCTCATCGCCAACCTCGCGGGTGACTTCGGCCGGAACGAGCACCTGCTACCGGCTGCGGGCTTCGTCCAGGCGTTCGTGCCGCTGGTGGTGTTCTTCTCGCTCCAGCGCTACTTCGTCCGGGGGATTCTCGCCGGCTCGGTCAAGGGCTGAGCAGCCGCCCTCGGCGCATCGTCGGGAGGCGGGCCCACGGGGTCAGAGGACCTCGTTCATCTCGATCGGTCGCCGTTCGTCGATCGATCGGTGCGCGGCCTCGCCGATGGCGACGGCGAGCAGCCCGTCGAGCAACGTCACCTCGGGAGGTGTGCCGTTCTCGATGGCGTCGAGGAACCGGATGTGCTCGACATAGCTCGAACCGTGATGGAGACCCTGGTGCACGACGGAGTGGTCGACGACCGTGATCTCCTCGACACCGCCGATCCAGTGCTCGCCCCGCCGCCCGACCCTGACGACGCCCTCTGGCACCAACGCCTCGACCTTGCCGGCATCGCCGACCACGACCAGTTCCTCCTGGTTCCGTGTCGCCTCGGCGAACATGCAGAGATCGAGCATGCCCCGGGCGCCGCTGTCGAAGTCGACGATCACATAGGCATTGTCGAGGATGTCGGGCGTCCGACCCGCGTAGACCTCGTCGAGGTGATTCACGCTCTGACCGCCCGAAGCGAACACCCGCACCGGTCGGGCGCCACCCGTGGCCAGGACCATGAGGTCGAAGTAGTGGCAGCACTTCTCGACCAGCGTGCCGCCGGTCTGCGCGCTGAAACGGTTCCACGACCCGACCTTGGTCAGGAAGGGGAACCGGTGTTCGCGCGCCGCGACCATGTGCACGGTTCCGACGGCGCCGGCCCCGACCTCGGCGAGCAGCCGCGCCACCGGGGGCATGTAGCGGTACTCGAGGCCCACCCACACCAGCTCGCGGCGGTCGGCCGCGGCCACGATCACCTCGCGGCACTCGGCCACGGTTATGCAGAGCGGCTTCTCGACCAGGACGTGGACCGGCGCCGCGAGCACGTCGCCGAGCACCGAGCGGTGGGTCATATTGGGCGTCGCGACGACCACCGCATCGCACACGCCCGCCTCGAGCATGGCGACGTGATGGTCGAAGATCATCGGCCTCGGTTGGTCGCCGACTGCTTCGATCGCAGCCTTCTGCGACGGCTCGTGGGGGTCGGCGACAGCGGTCACGACACCCCGTCCGGTGGCGATCACGTTCTCGATGTGCTCGCAACCCATCATGCCGGCGCCGACGATGCCGTAGCGCAGTTCGTCCATCGCGATCCCAACGTGCAGTGAGGCCCTCGCCGGTAGTGTACGAGGATGCATTCCGGCCTCGTTGACCCATCCGATCGCCCCCTCGGGCCCGACCTGTCATCGGGCCCTTTGGCCTACGGATGCTGGAGATTCACCACGTCCGACGTCTCGGCTGCGCAGTCGCTCATCGACACCGCGCTCGACAATGGCCTGACCCTCGTCGACACCGCCGACGTGTACGGCTTCGACTGGGGCGGCACCGGCTTCGGCGCGAACGAGGAACTGCTCGGCAAGGTGCTCGCCCAGGCCCCCGGCCTGCGCGACCGCATGACGCTCGCCACCAAGGGCGGCATCGTGCCCCCGACTCCGTACGACTCGAGCGAGGCCTATCTCACCGAGGCGTGCGAGGCCTCGCTCGATCGCCTCGGCGTCGACGTCATCGACCTCTACATGATCCACCGGCCCGACCTGTTCACCCACCCGGCCGAGGTCGCCGCCACACTCACGTCGTTGCGCGATGCCGGCAAGATCCGCGAAGTCGGCGTCTCGAACTTCACCGTCGACCAGTACGACGCCCTTGCCGCCCATCTGCCGTTCCCGATGGTCGCCAACCAGCCCGAGCTCTCGGCCGCGCATCTCGACCCCGTCCGCGACGGCACCCTCGACCGCTGCATGCGAGACGGCGTCACGCCGCTGGCGTGGAGCCCGCTCGGCGGCGGATCCCTGGTGTCGGGCGAGGGCGTCCGCCCCGACCTGCTCACCACGCTCGACCGTCTCGCCGACCGCGAGGGCGTCGACCGGGCAACGCTCGCGCTTGCCTTCGTCATGGCCCACCCGTCGCGACCCGTTGCGATCATCGGCACCCAGAACCCCGACCGGATCGCGAGCGCAGCGGCCGCGTCGTCGGTGCACCTCGACCGCAACGACGTCTACGACATCGTCGAAGCCTCCGAAGGAGTTCCCCTGCCATGAGCGAGCGATCACCCGTCGAGGTCTCGTGGTTCGGCGCACTGTGCGACGACGACTACGAGCTCCTCGGGGTCCCGGATCCCGACCTGGCCAGCTCCTGGCCCCACTGCCGCGACATCGTCCAGGCCGCTGACCGCAACGGCTTCGACAACGTCTTGTTGCCGTCGGGCTACGAGCTCGGCATCGACAGCACCGCGTTCGCCGCGGCGATCGCGTCCCACGTCGAGCGGATCCAGCTGCTGCTCGCAGTCCGCATGGGCGAGATGTGGCTCCCCCAACTGGCCCGACAGCTGGCCACCATCGACCAGATCGTCGGTGGCCGGCTCACCATCAACATCATCTCCAGCGACATGCCCGGCCAACAGCTCGACTCCGACCCCCGCTACCGCCGCACGCTCGAGTGGATGCAGGTGCTCCGTCTGCTCCTGAACGGCGAGTCGGTCGACTTCCACGGCGACTTCGTCGACCTCACGCTCGACCCGCCTCGCGCCCGTCCCGTGTCGGGCCGATGCCCCGACTTCTACTTCGGAGGATTCTCACCCGCGGCGAAGGACACGGCGGCGCAGGCCGCCGACGTGTTCCTCACGTGGCCCGACACCGTCGCCGCCGTCGGTGAGACCGTCGACGAGATGCGCACCAGGGCCGCGGCGTACGACCGGACCATGCGGTACGGCCTGCGAGCGCACGTGATCGTCCGCGAGACCGAGGACGAAGCGCGAGGCGCCGCCAGTCGGCTGGTGTCCCAGCTCGACGACGACACCGGCGAGCGCATCAGGCAGAAGTCACTCGACACTGCATCGGCCGGTGTGGCCCGCCAGAGCGAGCTGCGCGAGAGCGCGGCCGACGACGGCTTCGTCGAAGCGAACCTCTGGACGGGTGTCGGTCGGGCCCGCAGTGGTGCCGGTGCGGCGATCGTCGGTGACCCCGATCAGGTTCTGGCCAAGCTCCACGCCTACCAGGACGTCGGCATCGAAGCCTTCATATTGTCGGGGTACACCCACCTGGCCGAGTGCGACCTGTTCGCGAGGTACGTTCTGCCGAACCTCGATCACGCGCCGCTGAAGACCCTCGCCCCGATCTGAGCCCGGTCTCGAACGACGAGCGTCGAGCGGGCTATGAGCGAACGGCGAGGCCGCTGTCGAGGTCGAAGTAGTGGATGCGTTCCACCGAGACGGCCACCTCGGCCATGTCGCCGGGGCGAACGGTCGACATCGCGTCGAAACGACCCGCCACCCGGCTCGGATGGGCGGACTTCACGTCGTCGTACCCGCCGAGCTCGGCGCTGATGATGTCCTCCGGCAGCTCGAGCGCGTCCTCTGACACCACCGGAACGGCGTCCATCTCGAAGTGCACGATGCGCTCGAACCCGAGCGCCTCGACGTTCTCGATCTTGCCCCGGAGGCGTTGTCCTGCAGGGTGGTCGCCGGCGAGCGATGCGTCCTCGAGCTCCTTCGGGCGGATACCGGCGACGATCGTGCGACCGAAGTAGCCCTCGAGCGCGGGACGCGCGGCCAACACGCTGGCGGGCACCTCGAGGGTCTGGGATCCGACGGTGAGCGCGATGGCACCACCGTCACGATCGAGCTGGCCCTCCATCAGATTCATCGACGGTGAGCCGATGAACGCAGCCACGAACAGATTGTCGGGATCGTCGTAGAGCTTCTGGGGCGGATCGACCTGCTGGAGCAGGCCGCGGTTGATGACCGCGACGCGGTCCGCCATCGTCATGGCCTCGATCTGGTCGTGCGTGACGTAGAACGACGTGACCCCGACCTCGCGCTGGAGCTCGGTGATCTCGGCGCGCATCTGCACTCGTAGCTTGGCGTCGAGGTTCGACAGCGGCTCGTCGAGGAGGAACACCTTGGGACGGCGGACGATGGCCCGACCCATGGCGACCCGCTGGCGCTGACCGCCCGAGAGCTGGCCCGGCTTGCGGTCGAGCAGCTCGGTGAGCTCGAGAACCCGTGCGGCGTCGTTGACGCGGGCATCGAGCTCGTCCTTGGGGGTCTTGGCCAACTTGAGCGCGAACCCGATGTTGTCGCCCACGGTCATGTGGGGGTAGAGCGCGTAGTTCTGGAAGACCATGGCGATGTCGCGGTCTTTGGGTTCGACATCGTTGACGACGTTGCCGCCGATCATCAGCTTGCCGCCGGTGATGTCCTCGAGGCCGGCGATCATGCGGAGCGTGGTCGACTTCCCGCAACCCGACGGACCCACCATCACCAGGAACTCGCCGTCCTCGATGGTGAGGTTCAGGTCGGTGACCGCCTTGAACCCGTTCTCGTACTCCTTCTCGACGCCATCGAGTACGACGTCAGCCATGTTGTCCCCATTCTCCCCTGGACCGGAAACGCACACGGTAGTCCCGATGCGATGGTCGATCCACCGGCCTCGCGTCACCGGAAGTCACGCGAGGGAACCGTTCCGTCGACGGGGAGCGGCTCGATCCGTTCGGCGATGACATTGACGACACCCTCGTTCTTCTCCAGTCGACCGCGCACCAGCACCGCCGCGGCCGACTGTGCGACCGTGCGGTACCGGGCCCAGCAACCCTTCGACACCACCACGTTGACGAGACCGGTCTCGTCCTCGAGATTCAAGAACGTGGTTCCCCCGGCGGTGGCCGGCCGTTGCCGATGGGTGACCACCCCACCCACGATGATCCTGCTCCGATCGCGGCGAGCGGCCAGATCGCTCGATGCCACCACGCCGAGCTCGTCGAGCCGGTCACGGATGAAGCGGGTGGGATGCCCGTCGGGGGCCACGCCGGTCGCCCACAGGTCGGCCAACGACTCCTCCCGATCGGACATGCCGGGGAGCTGGGGCGCATCGACCCCGGTCGCGGTACCTGGCAGTTGCCCCGCACCGGTCTGGGCGACGGCCCCCGCCGACCACAACGCCTCGCGCCGGTCGAGATCGAAACAGCCGAACGCCCCGGCGGTGGCCAGTGCCTCGAGCACCTGGCGGCCGACGCCGATCCGGCGACGGAGGTCCTCGACCGACGAGTAGGGCCTCCCGGCCGCGATGCTCTCGGCCAGCTCGTCACCGATGCCCCGCACGGCCGAGATGCCGAGTCGCACCTCGGGACGATCGGTCGGACCGAACAGCCTGGCCTTCGCGGTCGAGTCGTTCAGGTCGGGGGTGTGCACCGCCACCCCGTGGCGCCTGGCATCCTGCACCAGGCTGTGGGGGCTGTAGAACCCCATCGGCTGCGCGTTCAACAACGACGCGCAGAACACCGCGGGATGATGCAGCTTGATCCATGCGCTCGCGTACACCAGGTAGGCGAAGCTCACCGAGTGGCTCTCGGGAAACCCGAAGTTGGCGAATGCGGCCAGCTTGTCCCAGATCTGATCGGCGACGGGGCCGACGATGCCTCGTTCGGCCATACCCGCGAAGAACCGGACCCGCAGACGTTCCATGCGATCGTGGCTGCGCTTGGAGCCCATCGCCTGACGCAGCTCGTCGGCCTCGGATGGACTGAAACCCCCGACATCGATGGCCATCTGCATGAGCTGTTCCTGGAACAGCGGAACACCGAGGGTCTTGGCCAACGATCGTTCGAGCAGGGGGTGAAGATAGGTCACCGGTTCCTGGCCGTTGCGGCGCCGGATGTAGGGATGCACCGAACCGCCCTGGATGGGGCCGGGCCGGATGAGCGCGACCTCGACCACCAGGTCGTAGAACGTGCGGGGTCGCAGCCGGGGCAAGGTGGCCATCTGGGCCCGGGACTCGACCTGGAACACGCCGATCGAGTCGGCCTCGCACAACATGTCGTACACGGCGTCGTCCTGGGGGATGTCGGCCAGGTCGAGCTCGATGTGGTGGTGGCTGGCCAGCAGGTCGAGCGAATGATGCAGCGCGGTGAGCATGCCGAGACCCAAGAGGTCGAACTTCACGAGCCCGGCCGCGGCACAGTCGTCCTTGTCCCACTGCAACACGCTGCGATCGGCCATGCGACCCCACTCGACGGGACACACCTCGACCACCGGCCGGTCGCAGATCACCATGCCGCCCGAATGGATCCCGAGATGGCGGGGAAAGTGTTCGATCTCGGTTGCCAGAGCCAGGACATCGGCGGGGATCGACGTTTGCCCGGCCGCATTCTCGAGCTCGGGTTGTGGCGACCGGCCCTTCCGGGCCGCGTGATCGACGGCGGCAGTCGGGAGATGGTCGCCGAGCGAGCTCCAGCGATCGACCCCTTTGGCGAAGGCATCCTGTTGCCCCGTGGCGTACCCGAGTGCCTTGGCCATGTCGCGCACCGCCGACCGCGAGCGGTAGCTGATGACATTGGCCACCTGGGCGGCATGGCGCCGGTCGTGCTTGTCGTAGACGTACTGGATGACCTCTTCCCGACGGCCACTCTCGATGTCGAGATCGATGTCGGGCGGACCGTCGCGCTCGGGCGACAAGAAGCGTTCGAACAACAATCCCAACGCCACCGCGTCGGCCTTGGTGACCCCGATGGCGTAACACACCGCCGAGTTCGCAGCCGAGCCCCGGCCCTGGCACAAGATGTCGTTGCGCCGACAGAACTCGACGATGTCCCAGACCACCAGGAAGTAGCCGGGGAATCCGAGCTGCTCGATGACCGCGAGCTCGTGGTCGATCTGGTCGTAGGCACCTGGCACCCGCTCGGCATGTCGTGGGCCGTACCGTTCGGCCGACCCGCGTTCGGTGATGGCTCGGAGCCACGACATCTCGTCGTGGCCGGGCGGGCACGGAAACGGCGGGAGCTCGGGGGCGACGAGCCGCAGGTCGAATGCGCAGGCCAGGCCCAGCTCGGCAGCCCGTTCGACCACCCCGGGGAACCGGGAGAACCACCGGTGCTGTTCGTCGCCGGACCGGAGATGACCGAACCCCGCGGCCGGGAGCCAGCCATCGGCTTCATCGAGTGACCGTCGGGTGCCGACCGCGGCCATGGCGGTTGCCAGTCGGCGCCGGGCCGGGACGTGATAGTGCACGTTGTTGGCGGCAACCACGTGCACCCCGGCCCGGGTCCCGATGTCGGCGAGCGCATCGTTTCGCGCCGAGTCGAGCGGGTGACCGTGATCCCACAGCTCGACTGCGACATCGTCGGGGCCGAACACCTCGATGAGCTCGGCGAGCGCCCGGGTTCCGGCCGCCGGGCCGTCGTCGACCAGCGGCTGGGGCACCCAGCCCTGCTCGGCGCCGGTGAGGACCAACCAGTGGCCGGGATTCTCGCTGCTGATGTCGGCCAACAATGCCAACGACCCCCGTGGTGCACCCTTCGAACCCGCCATCTGGGCCCCGCTGATGGCCCGGCCCAGCTGTGCGTACCCCACTGGGTCGCGAGCCAACACCACCACGTGCTGGTCCGGGTGCCGGTGACCGGGTCGTTGCAGGAGGAGCTGCGCGCCGAAGACCGTCGGGAGGCCGAGCTCGCGTGCTGCCTCCGCGAACCGCACCACACCGTAGAAACCGTCGTTGTCGGTGAGCGCCAGCGCTTCCAGCCCGAGCCGGATCGCCTCTTCCACCAGCTCCTCGGGGTGCGAGGCGCCCGAGAGGAAGCTGAAGTTCGAATGGCAGTGCAGCTCGGCGTAGGGCACCGCGGATCGGCGGGGCTCGACCGGTGGCGGCGTATAGGGCTGGCGGGACCGGGACCATGCCGGGCTGTCGCCACCGTCGCCGGGGAAAGGCGGAGAGTGCCGGGACGCGCCCGGTCGATCGGAGAGACGCCGCTCGAGCTCTGACCACGGCACCGGAGGATTTCGCCAGCCCACATCACGACGTTATCGAACATGTGTTCGATAACCCAAGAACGATCGGATCCTCCGGCCACGAAGTACGCTCGACGACCGTGTCCAGCCTGCTCCGCCGCCTCGTCAGCCGGCTTCGCCCGTCGCCGAGCTCACCCGACGCGGCCCCGGCCGGGCCCCCGACCGACTACCCGGCCTCGCCATGGGACCCGTTCCCCGAACCCGGCGACAACGCGGTCACCTGCAACATCTGCCACTGGCGTGGCGACGGCTTCGAGGGCGGTCCCCACAGCGAAGCCGCCACCTGCCCGGCATGCGGCAGCATCGCCCGCGATCGATTCCTGTTCTGGGCGCTCCAACGCCACGTCGAACCCTGCCTCGGCGCCAGGGTCCTCGAGACCAGCCCGCGCATGGGCCACCACTACCGGGCGGTCATGGCCGGCTGGTTCGACTACCGGTGCAGCGATTTCGACCTGCGCGCCCATGTCGCCGACATCCAGATCGACCTCCAGGCCATCGATCTGCCCGACGACAGCATCGACATCGTGATGACACCCCACGTGCTCGAACACGTTCCCGACTTCGAGACCGCGCTCGCCGAGCTGTCCCGGGTGATCGCGCCGGGTGGCACCCTGATCCTGCAGGTCCCGGTGCTCCAGGGCCACACGGCCCCACCGGTCGAGCCCGAATTCCACGGCGACGACACCCCGGTGTTCTGGCGCTTCGGCCCCGGGCTCACCGATCACCTCGCATCGGCCGGGTTCGAGGCGGAGCTGTTGGCCACGGCGGAGATCGTGGACGCGGCCGCAACGGGCCGAAGCGACCTCCCCTCCCCGCCCGAGGTGGACGGTCCCGCCGTGATCGCCGCACTGGCCGATCACCCCGCAACCGCCACAGCCGACCGGGTCGAGGCCCGCCGCCACGGCTTCGAGCCCGCCCTGCACTTCTTCACCTGGATCGCCCGCCACGCCGGGTGATTCCCTGAGCAGGGCCGCCGGTATGGTCGGCGCGATGTCCGTCCCGTCACGACGCTCGGTCCTCGTCGTGACCCTCACCGGCGTCGCTGCCACCAGCTTCCCGGTCACGGTGCTCAGTGCCTCGCTCCCGACCGTTGCCGACGACCTCGGCACGACCGACACGACGGCCGCGTGGGTGATCACCGCTCCCCTGCTCGCCGTCGCGATCCTCACGCCCATGGCCGGCAAGCTCGGCGACCTGTACGGGCACCGGCGCATGTACCTGCTCGGGTTCAGTGGGGCCGCGATCATGCACCTGTTGACGGCGCTGTCGTCGAACATCGGCATGCTCATCGTCTTTCGCACCCTGTCGCAGGCGGTGGCGGCCACGACCGGCCCCGCAGCACTCGCGATCGTGATGACCGTCTACCAGGGCAACGAGCGCAACAAGGCCATGGGATGGTGGGGCGCGGTCGTCTCGGGGTCGCCGGCACTGGGTGTGGTCCTCGGCGGGCCGATCGTCGACTGGCTCGGATGGCAGTGGCTCTTCGTGATCCAGGGCGTCATCTCGCTCACGGCCGTGGCCGCTGCCGTTCCGATCCTCCCCACCACCGGACGCCGGCGCGAGGTCCACTTCGACATCCCGGGGGCGCTGACCCTCGGCGCCGGCGTCGGCGCGACGCTGTTCTCCCTCAATCGTGGCCCGACATGGGGATGGTCGAGCCCGGCGATCTTGATCGGGCTCGTCGTCGGCCCCGTGCTCCTCGCCCTGTTCACCCGCGTGGAGCGGCGGGCCATCGAACCCCTGCTTCCGCCCGAGATCGTTCGCCAGACCAAAGTGCTGTTGTTGCTCGCGTCACAACTGCTCACCCAGGCGGCCTACATGGGCGCGTTCGTGCTCACACCGTTCCTCCTCGAACGGCTCTTCGGATACGGCACCACCGGCATCTCGCTCATCATGATCGGGCGACCGCTAGCGTTTTCTGCCGCCGCGGCGCTCTCCGGCACCTACGCCATCAGATTCCGAGCGTCCACGATCGTCGCCGCCAGCGTCACGGTCATCGCCGCTGCGCTCCTGTTGACGGGGGTCGGGGCATCGTTCGAGTCGCTCGGCCTCATCATCGCCGGAATGATCGGCACCGGCTTCGGTATGGGCTTCGGGCGGCCGGTGATGATCACCCAGGTGGCCGCGGCCGTCACCGACGACGACCTGGGCGTGGCGTCGGG
>JAOTZB010000323.1 GCA_029861625.1 Acidimicrobiia bacterium | reverse complement strand
CGAGCGCCCGGTGGGGGCGCCAGCGCTCGGCGAGCTCGGTGAGCTCGTCGGTTGTCAGGGGTGTGCCGTGTCCGAGCAGGAGGGCTGCGCCCCGGCGCAGGCCGAGATCGCTGGCCGGGAAAGCGTCGGGGTCGCGGTGCAGGCGCAGCGCAGCGAGGTGGGCGGTCCAGGGTCCGATCCCGGCCAGCGCGGTGTACATCTCGACCAGCTCGTCGAGATCGGCGACCAGGAACAGGTCGAGCTCGCCGTCGGCCACGGCCCGGGCGACCCGCCGAACGGTCTCGGCCCGCCGGCCGACCATGCCGATGTTCTCGAGGTCGGCCTCGGCCAGCGCCTCGGGGGCCGGGAATGTGACGGTGAGCCGGTCGTCGAGGCCCTCGACGACCGTGCCCGCCCTGGCGGCCACTCGGCCGGCCACCGTCGACGCGGCCGCGACCGAGACCTGCTGGCCGAGCACGATGCGCACCAGACCCTCGAACCGGTCCCAGCAGCCCGGCACACAGAGGCCTGGTCGAGCTCGCAGCACCGGGCCGAGCAGCTCGTCCTGCGCCAGCGCGTCGGCGGAGTCGCGGCTGTGCTCGAGCCCGAGGAGATGACGGGCCCGGGCGACATCGTCGATGACCGTGGCGAAGGTCGGGAGGTGCGCTGTGAGCTCGACGCTCGCGTCATCGGAGCCCAGGTCGAGCTCGACGACGCCCGGGTAGCCACAGCTCACGATGGTGCGCCGGTAGGTCGTCCCGACGACCTCCTCGACGCCCGGCGTGGCGCGCGGGCCGAGGTAGTCGGCGAATCCGGCGGTGTCGACCGGTGGGTCGAAGGGAATCCGCAGGCGCAACCCGCCGTCGGCAGCCGACGAGTCGGCCGAGCGTCGCCGCCGCCGGAGCTCGGTCGGGGCAAAGCCGAAGATCGCCAGCATGGTGCGGTGCAGCTGCCTGGTCGACGAGAACCCGGCCGCCGCGCTGATGTGCTCCATCGGGAGATCGGTCTCGTCGAGGAGCCTCCTGGCGAAATGGGCACGTCGTGATCGGGCGACGAAGACCGGTGTCGCGCCGACATGTTCGAGGAAGAGTCGTCGTAGCTGTCGACTGCTGTAGCCGACGGCCGAGGCCAGCTGGTCCTCGTCGTGGCGGTCGAGGTAGCCATCGGTGATCAACAGGAGCGCCTGGGCCACGGGCCGGGGCGCCATTCGGTCGAGGTGGGGCTCGGGGAGCCGGTCGGGCCGGCAGCGTAGGCAGGGCCGGTAGCCGGCGGCCTCGGCGGCCACCGGAGTGGGGTAGGTGTTCACGTTGCGAGGGTGGGGCCGTGCTGCACAGCCGGCCCAGCAGTAGATGCCCGTGGTGCTCACGGCGGAGTAGGTCATGGGTGCCAGTCTGGCATCCGTTATCGGACATCGTCGGACATCGGGCGCATGCCCATGGTCCTGTCCGAAGATGTCTGATGACGTCGACCACGGCGAGAGCAGGGCAACGAAGCCGTGGTGATGGGCGTGAAGCGATGACGATGGCGATCTCGCGCCACGTATCGTCCTGCCGGTGAGATTCGCGCGCCGCCACGTGGGCGCCATGCTTGCCGTCGCGGCCGCGGTCGTCTGGTTGCTGCTCGCCCTCGATCGCCCCACCAGCACGTTTCACTTCGCGCCGCTCATCGTCGCGGCCGCCTGGCCCGTCGTCACGCGGATCGATACCGAGACCCGCCTGTCGACCCGAGATGCCGCGCTGCGCGCCGGCGCCGGACTGGTGCTGGGCGTCGCGGTCGGCATCGTGTTGGCCGCAACGGACTCGCTCGACGGTCCCTCGCTGTGGGACGACGACTCCGCCGAGCTCGAGACGTTCATCTTCACGGTGGCCGGCGCCGGCTTCGGCGCCCTGTACGCGGTCCGTCGCTGAGATGTCGACCCGGTCGTTCGGATCATTCGTGGCCTCGCGTGAGCCCGAGGGACTTCCGGCTCTAGTCCAGCCCCGATCTTTGCGGCGACAGTGCTGGACATGAACACGATCGTCGAAACCCGGACGCTCGCGCCTGCGGTCAAGCTCTTCCGTATCGACGCCCCCAAGGTCGCCCGCAAACAGCGGGCCGGCCAGTTCGTGATCGTCAGGGTCGCCCCGGACGGTGAGCGGATCCCGCTCACGATCGCCGAGGCCGACTCCGACGCCGGCACGATCACGCTCGTCGTCCAGGCGGTCGGCAAGACCACCACGCTGATGAACGCTCTGGATGTCGGCGACGAGATCCTCGACATGGCCGGTCCGCTGGGCACCCCGTCGGAGGTGGCCGAGTTCGGCACCGTCGTCGTGGTCGGTGGGGGCGTCGGCACCGCCGTCAGCTATCCGACGGCGGTGGCGTTGAGCGAGGCCGGTAACTCGGTCCTCGCCGTGATCGGGGCACGGAGCCGTCCGAACCTTCTGCTCGAGGAGGAGTTGTCCGCCGTCTGCGCCGAGGTGCGCGTGTGCACCGACGACGGTTCCCACGGCCGGCACGGTCTCGTCACCGACGAGCTCGCAGACCTGCTCGAGACCCGGTCCGTCGATCGCGTGCTCGCAGCAGGCCCCGTCGTGATGATGCAGGCCGTGGCCGAGACCACGCGCCCGTACGACATCCCGACCGTCGCCAGCCTCAACCCGATCATGGTCGACGGCACCGGGATGTGCGGCGGATGCCGGGTGTCGGTCGGGGGCACCAACCGCTTCGCCTGCCTCGACGGGCCCGACTTCGACGCCCACCTCGTCGACTTCACCCTGCTCGAGCAGCGCAACCGGGCTTATCTCGACTGGGAGGCGAAGCAGCGAGCAGACCTTCATCCCTGCGCGGCAGCCGATCAGGCCGTCGACTTCGAGGCCACGCCATGAGCGAGCTGAGCCGCCGCGAGCGGATGAAGCGGACACCGGTGCCGATGCCCGAACGTCCGCCCGATGAGCGGCGCACCGACTTCGACGAGGTCAACGACGGCTACACCGCCGAGCTGGCGATCGCCGAGGCTGAACGTTGCCTCTACTGCGCTCGCCCGACCTGCGTCCAGGGCTGCCCGGTCGGCGTCGACATCGTCGAGTTCCTCCGGCAGGTCGAAGCCGGTCGGTTCCTCGAGGCGGCCGACGTGATCGCTGCCGACAACTCGCTCCCGGCGGTGTGTGGGCGGGTCTGTCCGCAGGAGACGCAGTGCGAGGGTGCGTGCGTGCTGGCCAACAAGGACAAGCCGATCCACATCGGCCATCTCGAGCGGTTCGTCGCCGACCACGCCCGAGCCCAGGACCGGCCCGTCGCGCCGCCACCCGCGCCGACGGGCCGGCGGGTGGCCGTGGTCGGCAGCGGCCCGGCCGGCATCGCCTGTGCCGGCGACCTGGTCGGGCTGGGCCACGACGTCACGGTGTTCGAGGCATTGCACGAGCTCGGCGGGGTCCTCGCCTACGGCATCCCCGAGTTCCGTCTGCCGAAGGAGATTGTTGCGGCCGAGATCGACCGGCTACGCGAACGCGGTGTCAGCTTCGAGACCAATGCGGTCATCGGCATGGTCGACACCGTCGACGACCTGTTGACCGTCGAAGGATACGACGCGGTCTTCCTCGGCGTCGGCGCCGGGCTCCCGAGATTCCTCGACGTCCCGGGCGAGAACTTCATCGGCGTCTACTCGGCCAGCGAGTTCCTCACCCGTGTCAATCTGATGAAGGCCTACACCACCGACGGCGACACGCCGCTCGTCGACGTGCGCGGTAAGGCGGTGGTCGTGTTCGGTGCCGGCAACACCGCCATGGATGCAGCCCGGACCGCGGTTCGGCTCGGCGGCGAGCCCGTGTCGATCGCCTACCGCCGCTCGCGTGAGGAGATGCCGGCTCGCGCCGAAGAGGTCGCGCACGCCGAGGCCGAAGGAGTCCACCTCGACACGCTGGTCTCGCCGCTGGAGCTGCTCGGCGACGGCGATGGTCGCCTCACCGGCCTGCGCCTCCAACAGATGGAGCTCGGTGAGCCCGACGACGACGGCCGACGGCGGCCGGTGCCCGTCCCCGGTGAGATCCGCGAGGTCGCCGTCGACGTCGCGATCGTCGCCATCGGCAACATGCCGAACCCGTTGCTGTTGCGAGCGACCCCCGACCTCGACCGATCCGAACGCGGCACGGTGGTCGCAGATCATGACACCGGGAGCACGTCGAAGCGCGGGGTCTTCGCCGGCGGAGACATCGTCACCGGCGGCGCGACCGTCATCCTGGCCATGGGCGCCGGCCGCCGCGCGGCCGCGGCAATCGACGACTTCTTGCGAACCGAGCCCCAGGCCGCGGGCCACTGAGTGCCCCGAGCGGATTCCTAGGTGTAGGAGCCACAGCGTTGTGGACGCGTGATGCGGGTGGGCCGCCGACG
>JAOTZB010000324.1 GCA_029861625.1 Acidimicrobiia bacterium | reverse complement strand
ACGCCCCCGTCGCTCCACCCGAACCGAATCCTGACGGAGAACCCGCACCCCAGGTAGATGCACCGTCGACCCAACCCGATCGGTCAGAACCTCGGGCCTCGCTACCCGACGGCTGGAACGGGGACGACGCGGACCCGCAGCTGCCCGGTGACTTCAGCCTGCCTGATGACTGGAGCCCCTTCGGCAATGGGCCCGACGAGCTCGGATTCGTGCTCGACCCCGAAGTGCCATCTGCCAGTCCGATCATCGTCCCGCTGCCGACCGCGCCATTACCCACCAGCCCCGCGCCGACGAGTGGCCCCGACCCGATAGCGGCACCCGCGCCCACTCCGGTCCCGCAGCCTTCACCGACGGCACCACCGCAATCACCGAAGCCCGCGCCGGGCAACGAACCGCCGCCGCCCTACCAGCCAACGCCACCGCCGGCGACGCCCGAACCCCCGCCCGCACCGCGTCCGACCCCCGAGCCGGTGCCCACGCCGCAGCCGATCGCATCGGCCGAGATCATCGCGAACCGCGCGACGATGGGACCGACTCCGGGCCTCATCGCCCAGGTGGACCAGCTCGGTGCCGCGGCATGGATCGACATGCAGCTGGCGCCGGCGTCGATCGACGACTCGGCAGTCGACGCGATGATCGCCGGCTACGCCACGCTCTCGAACACGAATGTCCAGAACTACGGGATACTTCGAGGAGATCCCGACCTGGGCCTCGGGATCCAGCGGATCTATGGCGAGCTCCGCCATGCGACATTCCTCCGGCAGGTGTACAGCCAGCGCCAGCTCTACGAGGTGATGGTCGACTTCTGGTCGAACCACTTCACCGTGTACCTCGAGGACAGCTACTCGTTCGCCCACCTCACGACCGAGACCGATCGCGTGGTGTCGCGGGCCCACGCCCTCGGCCGCTTCGACCAAATGCTGCTGGCCAGCGCCAGCAGTCCGGGGATGTTGACCTATCTGCACAACTACCGGTCGAACGCGAACTCGTCGAGTGGGGTCAACGAGAACTACGGCCGTGAGCTGTTGGAGCTCCACACCCTCGGGATCATCAACGGTTCCCAGATCTACAGCGAACAAGATGTCGTCGCCGCATCGCTGGTGTTGTCGGGTTGGAGCATCGACGAGAGCAACGATGTCGATGTCTTCGTGTTCCGGGACAACTACCACCATGACGGCCCGGTCTCGATCCTGGGGGGTGCATGGAGCCGCCCCGATCGCGCGGGCGCCACGGCCGCGGTGAAACGAGCGGATGGCGAGAGCCTGCTGATGTTCTTGGCCCATCATCCGAGGACTGCCGAGTACCTGAGCTGGAAGCTGTGCCGGCGCATGTTCGCCGACGCGCCGCCCCAGGCGCTGATCGACCGATTGGCATCGGTGTTCCTCGCGAACAACACGGCGATCGGCCCGTGGGTACGTGAGCTGCTCACGAGTCCCGAACTGGCAGCGGCGTCGGGGACGAAGCTGCGACGGGGCCTCGAGACTCTCACCGCATTCATGCGTACCACCGGAGCGTTGATCGACACGGATCCGCTCGGAGGTGCATCCGAGACGATCCACGGGCTCTCCTACTACGAGGGCACCCTGGAACAGCTCCGCCAACAGCTCTTCGGGCACTCGCCGCCGGATGGGTATCCGGAGGACGAAGCCGATTGGGTGAGTGCCGACGGATCACTCCGACGATGGGAGATCGCAGGAGCGCTCGCCCACAACGCACTCGCCCGCAACGACGCCGCCGGGTCGATCGTCGTCGATCTGTCGGCCCTGTTGCCGTCTCCGCTGCCGGCAACGTGGGGCGGGCTCGTCAGCCAGATGATCACACGACTGACCGCCCTCGTGCCGACCGCCGTCGAGCGCGACGCCATCCTGACCCGAACCGGCCACGTCGCGACCGACGCGCTCGCTGCCGCTGATCTGACCGATGGCGACCTCGTCGCCGACATCGTGGGACTGTGCCTATGTCTTCCTCGCTTTCATCGCCGCTGAGTCGCCCGTCTCGGCGCCACTTCATCGCCGGAGCCGGCGCCGCGGCTGCGGCATCGGGTTTCGCGACGGGTGTCCTTCCGGGTGGCACCGAGCTCGCCTTCGCCGAACCGAACGACTCGGCGAAGAGCGACGTGATCGTGCAGGTCTTCCTCGATGGTGGTGCCGACGGCCTGAGCCTGGTCCCACCGGTGTTCGACACCGGCCTGAACGCCGACTACCGAGCGTTGCGCGTCGATGGAACGTTCGACATAGCAGTCGACCCCGCGACCGCGCTCGACCTCGGTGGGCACCCGATCTTCGGCCTCCATCCTGCGTTCGCACCGCTCTACCCGGCATGGACCGACGCCAACATGGCCATCATCCATGCCGCCGGCTCCCCGTCATCGTTGACCTCGACCCGAAGCCATTTCGATGCCCAGGAGGTCTGGAAGCGATGTGGCCTCCCGAACGCCACGCCGGCGGGATGGCTGGCCCGCCATCTCAACACCAGCGCCGACGCGGACGGCTCGTTGCCAGGGGTTGCGGCATCGTCCCAGCTCCTGGTGTCGATGCGGGGCAGTCCGTCCGCAGTGGCGGTGAGCTCCATCGGGGGCTTCAACGTGTTCGGCTTCTCCGACACCGCCGCCGTCACGTCGAGTCTCGTGGATCTCTACGCGGCCGACAGCGGGCTCTTCGGTTCGATCGGGACCCGCGCTCTCAACGCGGTCAACGTCGTGTCGACCGTCGACACGACCACCCCGCCGATGAACGGCGCGGCGTACCCGAACACGGGCCTGGGCCGCGACCTCCAGGAGGTCGCACAGATGATCCGGGCCGACATCGGGCTCCAGGCCGTCGCGGTGAACACCGGCGGCTGGGACACCCATGACGACATGGGTCCGGCGAGCGCCGGAAGCCGCATGTACGACCGCATCTCGTATCTGACCGAGTCGTTGGGCGCGTTCTACACCGACCTGGGTGCCGACATGGCCGAGGTCACCATCGTCGTGTTGTCCGAGTTCGGTCGGACGATCAACGTCAACGGCAACGGTGGTACCGATCACGGACGCGGGAGCGCCATGTTCGTCATCGGCGGCGGGATCAACGGTGGGGTCTACGGCGCGTTCCCATCGGTGATCGAGGACGGGCCCGAGGGCGACCTTGCCGTCATGAACGACTTCCGGCAGGTGCTGGCCGAGGTGATCACCGGTCGACTCGACAACGGCGCGAACCTCTCGTCGATCCTGCCTGGGTTCACGCCGGCGGGAACGCCGTTCGGCATCACCTGAGGCGCGGCGGAATCAGCGGAACTGGTCGAGAACCTGTTCGGCGCCGTCGGCAAGACCGAGCACGGCAGCGCCACCGGGCGCGGTGAAGTTGAAGACCGGCAGTGGGACCGAGACCGGATCGAGTCCCTTCAGGCTCCTGCCGAAACCGGCGGCTGAGCGGAACGACCAGTCACTGTCCACGCGGACGTTTCCGGCCAACGAATCGAGGACCCGGAAGAGCGTCACCGGGTTCCGGGTACCGCCGATCTCGTCGAAGACCGCTTCGAGGAAATTCTGCTGGCGCTCGATGCGGCCGAGGTCGGAGGTGAGGTCGGGGACCTCGACACCGTCGATGATCTCGACATAGGTCCGGGTTCGCACGTACGCGAGGGCCTGGTCGGCGTTCATGTGCACGACGCCCGCCTCGGGAATGTCGAGACCGGTCTTGGGATCGCGGGCCGGGTGCGGGATCTCGATGTCGACACCGCCGAGACTCTGGACGAGGCCGAGAAATCCGGCGAAGTCGACTTCGAGGTAGCGGTGGACGGGTATGCCGAGACCATCCTGGACCGTATCGACCAGACGCTGGGGCCCACCCTGGAACGCAGTGTTGATGCGCTGCTCGGCGCCCGTTCCCGCGATCGGGAGCCACAGGTCACGCGGCAGCGCCAGGAAGCTGTTTCCCTCGGGAGCGACTCGCAGGACGACCACCGTGTCGGTGCGCTCTCCCGCGAAGGGTTCGGTTCCGTCGCCGAAGATCCCGCCGGCATTCTCGACATCCAGAGGCACGTCCTCACGTGAATCGGTGCCGACGATCAGGTAGTTCGTCCCCCGACTCGTGTCCGTTGCCAGTGTGGTGATGTCGACCTTCTCGACCCTGTTCCAGAGCACACTCGCGTAGAGCAGGCCACCGCCCACGACGACGAGCAACGTCAGCAGCACCCCGATCGCCGTCCAGAGCTTCCAGCGCCGACGACCGGTTCGTCGCGTTCGGCCCGACTGCGCTGCTGGGGCCGCTCCGCCGACTCGCGCCGTCGCATCTCGGGCGGCAGTCAGCAGAGGATCATCATGACCGACGTCGGGTCCGATGTCGGGGGCCGGAACATGGAACCTGG
>JAOTZB010000322.1 GCA_029861625.1 Acidimicrobiia bacterium | reverse complement strand
ATAGTCCACATGATCACGTTCGAAGGCAACGATGAGATCGGCCCGCACGACGTCGGTCGCCGTGAGCTGATGGGAGCGATGACCGGGATCCTTGATGCCGTGGTGGGCGAGCGCGGCCCGGGTCCGCTGGCTCATCGGCAGCCCCTCGATCGCATGGGTACCCGCCCCGGTGACCCAGACCGCGTCGGACCGATCGGCGATCATCAGCGCGGCCATCACCGAGCGGGCCGCGTTCCCGGTGCAGAGCATGACGACGTGAGGGATCGGCTGGGTGGGCATTCCTTAGGACGGTATCCGTGCCCGCTACCGTCTGACCCCATGCGCCGTGGCGGTGAACCGGACCCGACTCGTCGATGTCGACCGTCGATCGTCATCGGTGTCGCGCTCGCTCTCGTCGTCACGGGGTGCGCCGGGCAGGCTCGTTTCGAGGTCGACGGCGGCGCGGCTCCAACGCTACGCGACGTGGTTGCACCGTCGGTCGTGTACGTGCTCACGCCCGATGCCCTCGGATCCGGTTTCCTGCTCGACGACGGAAGCATCGTCACCAACGCACACGTCGTCGATCTCTACGGCGTGGTATCGGTGGTCGTACCCGGTGAGCCCGTCAAGGCCGACGTCGCCGTGACCCTCGTCGATCGCCACGCCGACATCGCGGTACTCGAACCGATCGCCACCAATGCCCCCGGGCTGACGGTCGCCACCGATTCGCCGGCCGATGGCGAGCCGGTCTTCGTCTTCGGTTATCCCGGATCATTCGAGTTCGAGCCCGAGGTGTCGATGCAACAGACATTCGTGAGCCGGCGACGACGGTCGCGCATCATGGACCTCGTCTACTTCCAGCTCGACGACGCGATCGCGGGAGGCACCAGCGGCGGGCCCGTCGTGGATCGCAACGGCGAGGTCGTGGGGCTGGTGACATTCGCCGTCACCGAGGCCAGCTTCGGGATGGCGTTGTCGCTGGCCGAACTGGCGGCGCTGCCGACAGAGAATGCGGAGGACCCCGACGACATCTTCGCCGCCGGCGACAGCGGCACCTCGTTCGGTGTCGAGATCGAACAGGATCGTCAGGTGGCCTACCTGCTCGAGGCCGACCAGGAGCTCGAGGACGAGATCGACGTCGAGGTTCGCATCGAGGGCGCCGCCGACGCGCTCGTCGAGATCACGACGCTCGGCGGATTCGATCCCAACCCGTTACCCACCGACGCCGACTTCGTCGACCCGCCGTTCCTGCCGGAAGAACCGGGTCCGTACGTGTCGGACTACGCGGGCAACGACGGCGCCACCGCCATGGCAACGATCAGAGGCCCGGGGCGGTACCTGGTCACGGTGCGCAACGAGGGAGAGACCGGTCTGGTGGCTCTCATCTCGTCACACGACCTCGTCCCCTTCCGCGACGACGAGGACAGTCGATCGCTCGCCGTGAACGACATCACCGGCGGTGTCATCGATCACATCGGTGACACCGACGAATGGGCGCTCGACCTCGAGGCCGGCTCGTTCGTGGAGATCGAGGTCTCGGGCCTCCTCGACACCGCGGCCACGCTTCGCCTCGGCGATTCGGTCATCACGTCGAACGACGACGGGGGTGGCGGTATCTTCCGGCTCGACCCGTTCCTGTTCGCCGAGATCGCCGAGTCGGGGACCTACACCCTCGAGGTCGGTTCGTTCTTCGAGCCCGGCGGGTACGTCGTCGACGTCTTCGTCGGCTGAACCCGGTCCGGGCCGGCTCGACGCCTCAGGCCTCGGCCTCGGCCTCGGCCGATGCCTTGATGCCGTCGGCGATGTCGTGCACCGCCCGGCCGAGGAACCAACGGAAGAAACGACCGGTGAACGGGATCTTCGTCTCGAAGGTCGAGGACCACTCCATCACCGTGCCGCCATCGGCCCCGTCTCGCAGGACGGTTCGGGCCCGGTAGTTCCGGACCGGGATCCCCGACACGAGGCGGTACGCCATCATCTCGTGTGGCACCCAGTCGGTCACCTCCTCCTTGGTGCGAACGGGCCCGGCGTGGAAGACACGGACAGCTCCCGGTCCGTCGGGGTCGTCGTCGCCGAACCGTTCCATCGTGACCCTCGACGCGGCGACCCATTCCGCATACCGCACGTGATCGGTCAACACCCGCCACACCGCGTCGCGTGACGCCTCGATCACCGTCACCGAGGAGAAGATCTGCATGGAACCCTCCTCCGTCGTCGGCCTCAGTCCTCGTCGTCGAAGCTCTCGACCGGTGTCTCGACCACGAGCGGGAAATCGGTGAGACCGACCACGGTCCGGAGCGGTTCCTCGAACGGGGACACTGTCATGAGCGCACCGCAGGGATACGGCACGACGTGGCTCACCGGCCACCATCCACCGCACACCAACCCGCTGATACCGGGATACTGCCAGCCGTTGTTTATCGTGTCGTGGAAGGCCTCGGCCGAGAGCGGCTCGGGGGTGTCCGAGAGCGCAGCGACGAACATGTCTGCGGCGGCGTACCCGTTCAGGACGTCGAGCCCGATGTCGTCGGACCCGACGTCGATCGCGGCCATGTCGAGGAGGAGCCGACCCCACGCGTCTCCCTGCTTGTTGCTCGGGTCCGACCCCTGGATGACCTGCAAGCTGCCCGAGAGCGCAACCCGGAGATCGGTGTCGGCCTCGATGCGCTCGGCATCGACGTAGGCCGTGCCGACGACGTCGCCCTCGAATCCGGCGTCGCCGAGCGCCGTGTAGAGGCCTGCGGTCCGGTCGCCGTCGATGAGCACCATGTCGGGGTCCTCGTCGGAGATCTGGTCGGCGAGGTCGGCCCAGTCGGTGCGCTCGGCAGCCGACGCGGGCGGAACCTCGGTCGAGTCGAACACGACCTCGGCTCCGGTGAGCTCGGCTTCGAGCGTCAGGGAAGCCGCGAGCAGGTCGCCTGCAACCGTGTCGGAGCGTGCGATTGCCACCCTGGCACCGACCAGCGGTGACTCGGTGCCCTGTGACCACAGTCCGAGGATCGGGGTCGAGACGATCGGCGTCGCCGTCGCCGACAGTGCGGGGCAGCCGATGGCGCCCGACTGGCCGAACCCGAACGAGTTCTCGAATCCGCAATAGGCGGGGAGATTCCCGACGCCGATGTGAGGCACCCGGTTCTGGGCGAGGAGCTCGTCGCTGAAGAACGCGGTCGACGTGGCTGGCACGATGGCGAAGACATCGAAGAAGTCGATGGCCTCGGCCAGCAGCTCGGCGTTCATGTCGATGTCGCCCTCGTCGTCGAAACAGTCGATGTACTGGATCGGGCGGGCGAGCTCTCCATCGCGATTGGCGCGTTCGAATCGGGCGCGTGCGCCCGCACAGAGATCAGCGGCGACCACCGATGGTCCGATCATCTGGGTCACGACGCCGGCCACTCGGATCGGATCGGTGGGACCGCCGAGCGGACGCGGCTCCTCGGGCCCGAACAGCAGCGGCACATCGACGGCGAACACATCGGCGACCTCGGCGGTGGGATCCACGAGCTCGGGTCGTGAGGGCGGAACCGGTGTCGGGTACGGCTGCCCGCCAGGGCCGAGACGCGGCAGGGAATCGGGATCGGGGGTCGGCGTCGGTGCCGGGGTCGGGGTCGGCGGAACCGCCGACTCGTCGACGACGGCGACGGTGCCGATACCACATGCTGCGGCGATCATGCAGGTGATGACGACGATCGCTCGGGCCAGATGACATCGCCGCGGATTCACCGGCACCACGGTACGGCCTCTGCCCGACCAGTCAGTCGATGGGCCGGCGCGAACTTTCCGGGTAGATTGCTGGCTTCATGTCGATCTACCTGATCCGACACGCTTCGGCGGGAACCCGAGGCCGGGCCGAGGCCCCCGACCTCCACCGACCGCTCGACGACTACGGTCGGCAGCAGGCGGACGCCATCGCGGCGCGGCTCGCACAGACCGCGCTCGAAGCCGTGCTGTCGAGCGCCGCGTTGCGATGTATCCAAACGGTTGCGCCGCTGGCTGCCCTGCACGGCGTCGAGGTGGAGACCCATCCGGCGCTGCTCGAGGGAGCCGATCTCGCGGCGACGCTCGATCTCATCGAGTCCTGTGCCCACCGCACTGTCGCATTGTGCAGCCATGGCGATGTCATTCCCGAGGTGATGCAGCTGCTCGCGAACCGGGGTGTGCAGATCGGGAACCGTCGCGGCTTCGCCAAGGGAGGGATCTGGACCCTCGACGGCGACGGTTCCGGCGACGGCGTCATCAGCCGGGCGGTCTACGAGTCGACCGTCATCGAGTGACAACGCTGCTCAGCCCTCGAGGGAGCTGCGTAGCTGGGTGACGGCGGCGAGCAGGTCGCTCGACAGCTCGAAGTCGCCGAGTGCGTCGAGCTCCGCGAGCG
>JAOTZB010000321.1 GCA_029861625.1 Acidimicrobiia bacterium | reverse complement strand
TGTGCTCGATGCGCTCGCCGACGGGGAGGACTTCGCCGCGCTCGCCGCATCGTCGTCGTTCGATCCGGGCTCGGCCGAGAACGGCGGCGATCTCGGCTGCGCCGGGCCGGGCCAGTTCGTCCCGGCGTTCGAGGCAGCCCTCCTCGCTGCCGAGGTCGGTGAGGTCGTCGGCCCGGTCGAGACCGACTTCGGCTTCCACGTCATCGAGCGGCTGGGCGTGCCCGCCGATGTGGCCGAGACCGCTGCAGTGCAGGCGAAGCTCCGCGAGATCCTCGTCACCGACGACGTGAGCATCGACCCCCGGTACGGGACCTGGGACGCCGAGTCCGTCGCCGTCGCCCCGCCGGCTGCACCCGCGGGCTGACGTCGTGGGACGAGTGATCGTCGTCGGTCTCGGTCCCGGTGACGAGCGGTTCATCGTCGAGCACACCCGAGCCCTCATCGCGGCGAACCTGCACCGGTTCGTCCGAACCCGCCGTCATCCCGGCGCGGGTCTGATCGGCGATGCCGTGAGCTTCGACGACGAATACGAGACTGCCGGGACGTTCGGCGACGTGTACACCGCCATCTCCGACCGGCTCGTCGCGGCGGCGGCCGAGCATGGCCAGGTCCTCTACGCCGTTCCCGGTTCGCCGCTCGTGCTCGAACGCTCCGTCGAGGAGCTCCGGGCGAGAACTGATGTCGACACCGAGGTTCACCCCGCGATGTCCTTTCTCGACGTGGCCTGGTCCGTGCTCGGCGTGGATCCAGTCGACGCCGGTGTTCGACTCGTCGATGGTCACCGGTTCGCCACCGAGGCCGCGGGCGAACGGGGGCCGCTGCTCGTCGCCCACTGCCACAACCAGCGGGTGTTGTCCGACATCAAGCTGTCGGTCGAGGATCCGGGTGACGAGCCCGTCGTGGTTCTGCAGCGTCTCGGGACGGTCGACGAGTCGGTCTCGGAGGTCTCGTGGTGGGATCTCGACCGTGAGGTCGACGCCGATCACCTCACCTCGCTCTACATTCCGGCGCTGGCGTCACCGGTTGCGGTCGACCTGCAGCGTTTCGCCGAACTGGTCTCTATCCTGCGGCGCGAGTGCCCGTGGGACAGCGTGCAGACGCACCAGTCGCTGCGGCGCCATCTCATCGAGGAGTCCTACGAGCTGATCGAGGCCATCGATGCCCTCCCGTCGTCGACGGAGTCTGGGGCGGCCATGGAGGCCGATGTGTCCGGGGCGGCCATGGAGGCCGATATGTCATTGTGTGAGGAGCTCGGTGACGTGTTGTTCCAGGTCTTCATCCACAGCGAGATCGCGGCCCAACAGGGCCGGTTCACGCTCGCTGATGTCGCCAGGGGAGTGCACGACAAGCTGCGAGATCGGCATCCACACGTGTTCGGCGACGCCTCGGCCGATGACCTCGTCGGTCGGTGGGAACACGACAAGCGGGCCGAAAAGGCGCGCGATTCGGTCTTCGACGGGATCGCCGCGGGCCTGCCCGCGCTGTCATTCGCAGCCAAGGTGCAACGCAAGGCCACCGCGCTCGGCGTCGTGTCCGCATTCCGTGAGGCCGGCGATCATGTGATCGACGCCGACGGAAACGCTGCCCCCATCGACGAGGAGACCATGGGAGCGACGCTGTTCGCGGTGGTCGAGGCCGCGATCGCGGTCGGCGTCGACGCCGAGGACGCGCTGCGCCTGGCCGCCGAGCGAGCTCGAGATCGGGCCCGCCGGCTCGAACTGGACGGTGCCGATCTCAGTGTCGAATCGCTGCAGGGGTTGGTCGGAAACACCTGATCCCTACACCAACCACACCAGCCACAGGGCTAACGTGGGTCACATTGTCCCCACCCGCAACGGGCGGGGTCGGCGTCAGCGTGGAGGATCCCAGCAGTGAGCACTATCGAACACGTCGTGGGCCGCGAGGTTCTCGACTCCCGCGGAAATCCCACCGTCGAGGTCGAAGTCGTCCTCGACAGCGGGGCCGGGGGGCGCGCGCTCGTCCCCTCAGGGGCATCGACGGGCCGGTTCGAGGCGGTCGAGCTGCGCGACGGCGGCGATCGCTACATGGGCAAGGGTGTGCTCGGTGCGGTCGGGAACGTGAACGGCGAGCTGGCCGATCTCGTGGTCGGTCGCGACGCGATGGACCAGCGCGGCATCGACGCGGCGATGCTCACCCTCGACGGCACCGACAACAAGGGCCGACTCGGCGCGAACGCAATCCTCGGCATCTCCCTGGCGGTGGCCAAGGCAGCCGCGGGCGAGCTCGATGTGCCGCTGTACCGCTACGTCGGCGGTGTCGATGCCCACGTGCTCCCCGTGCCCATGATGAACGTGTTGAACGGCGGCGAACACGCCGACAACAACGTCGACCTCCAAGAGTTCATGGTCATGCCGATCGGAGCGGCATCGTTCTCGGAGGGCCTCCGGTGGGGCGTGGAGTGCTACCACACGCTCCGGAAGGTGCTGAAGGACCGTGGCCTGTCGACGGGTATCGGCGACGAGGGCGGCTTTGCTCCCGATCTCGGCTCGAACGAGGAAGCGTGTGAGCTGCTGGTCGAGGCGATCGAGGCCGCCGGACGGGTCCCAGGCGACGAGGTCGCACTCGCGCTCGACACGGCCAGCAGCGAGTTCTACCGCGACGGGGCGTACCACCTGGCCGGTGAAGGACGGGTGCTCGGCTCCGACGAGATGGTCGCCTATCTGGCCCGGCTGTCCGAGCGCTACCCGATCGTGTCGATCGAGGACGGCATGGACGAAGAGGACTGGGACGGCTGGCGCCTGCTCACCGAGGCCATCGGCTCGCGTGTCCAGCTCGTCGGCGACGATCTCTTCGTCACGAACACCGAGCGCCTGGCACGGGGCATCGACGACGGAGTCGCGAACTCCATCCTCATCAAGGTCAACCAGATCGGAACCCTCACCGAGACGCTCGAAGCCGTCGGGCTCGCCACGAGGTCGGCCATGACCTCGGTCATGTCGCACCGGTCGGGCGAGACCGAGGACACCACGATCGCCGACCTCGCCGTTGCGACGAACTGTGGGCAGATCAAAACCGGCGCCCCGGCTCGGAGCGATCGGGTCGCGAAGTACAACCAGTTGCTGCGCATCGAGGACGATCTCGGCGAGTCCGCCGCGTACCGGGGTCGGCGAGCGCTTGCCGGCAGCAGCCGATGATCATCGCCCGCCGGACGCTCGGCTCCGCGCTCTTGATCACCACGATCGTCGTCGTCTTGTTGTTCGGCGTCCTGCCTACCCGCGACTTCCTCGACCAGCGGGCCGCCCTGTCCGAGCAACGATCCGAGCTCGAGGCGATCGAGGCCGAGAACGCCGCCCTCGAGCAACGCATCGATGACCTCCAGACCCGCGAAGAGATCGAACTGCTGGCCCGGCGCGACTTCAACTTCGTCTACCCCGGCCAGGAGGCGTACGCGATCCTGCCGCCGCCTCCTCCGCCGGTCTCGCTGCCTTCGGCGTGGCCGTTCTGGCGTGTCGCCGACCTTCTCGAGGACTGAGGGCGGCGAACTGCTCCTGCGGGCGACACCGGTAGTGTGCCGGCGATGACCCCCCCGATCGCCGTGGAAGGCCTCGTCCGTCGCTTCGGCGACCTCGTTGCGGTCGACGGCATCGATCTCGTGGTCGAACAGGGTGAGGTGTTCGGATTCCTCGGGCCGAACGGGGCCGGTAAGTCGACTGCGGTCCGGATGCTCACGACGCTCCTCCGTCCCTCGGCCGGTGTCGCGAGAGTTGCCGGTTTCGACGTCGTCGCCGACGCAGCAGAGGTTCGCAAGCGGATCGGCGTGGCGTTGCAGGATGCCGCCATCGATCCGCTGATGACCGGCTGGGAGCTGCTCCAGCTCCAATCGGTCCTGCACGGTCTCCCGCGTCGGGTCGCGCGCAGCCGGTCGGGCGAACTGCTCGAACGGGTCGGGCTCACCGGAGCCGCCGGTCGCCGCGTCGGCACCTACTCGGGCGGGATGCGCCGTCGCCTCGATCTCGCGTTGTCGCTCGTGCACGAACCGCAGGTGCTGTTCCTCGACGAGCCGACGACCGGCCTCGACCCGACCAGTCGGATGGCGCTGTGGGAAGAGGTGCGATCGTTGAACACCGACCACGGCACGACCGTGTTCCTGACAACTCAGTACCTCGAGGAGGCCGACGAGCTGGCCCAGCGCGTCGCGATCATCGATGGCGGCCGCATCGTCCGGGAGGGCACACCTGGTTCGTTGAAGGCCGCGGTGGGCGCGCCGACGCTTCGCGTCGACATCGACCTCGAGCAGGTCGAAGCGGCTCGATCGACGCTCAGCGCCCATGGCGACGAGCGCCCGGCACGACAGGGCCGTGTCGCCATCGGCCTCCGCGCCGGAACCGCCGGGATGCCCGATGTTGTCCGAGCCCTCGACGATGCAGGCATCGTGGTCCACCACCTCCAGCT
>JAOTZB010000320.1 GCA_029861625.1 Acidimicrobiia bacterium | reverse complement strand
TGACGGGGGGTGTTGCGGGGGTTCTGGTGGTTCCGTGGTTGGGTGCCCCCCTTCCCCGGGGTGGTCTGACGGCGCTCGCTCGTGTCATGAACCCTGGCCGTGCCGGACGGCGTTCGTTGGGTGCCGGCGGTCGAACGGTGCGGTTTGCTAGTCGGAGTCGAAAACAACGGCCATGACGCCCGACTGAGGCACCAATGCGCACACCGCCGCAGCCGCCTCACCGTTTCCCGAGAAGCCCAAGTCGGCGTCGGCTACAAGATCTTGGAGAAAGACGACTCCATAACCGGGCCCGGCAGTGAGGCTTGTGTTGGTGGCGGTGACGGTCTTCACGAACCCCGGAGTACAGGGCAACAGAAGCGGGTTCACGAAGCGGTAGCGAATCGCGCGACTGTCCCGGACTTTCCTGCTGATCGTCGTGGCACCGGTGCTGCGACGCTTGGGCCCAAGGGAGTGCTCCTGTGATGCACAGGTGATGCACAGTTCAGACAGGATCCATAATCGCTGATTAGAGGCTTAAGTGACGGTGAGTCAGCCTGTAGGCGGGGTTCTGTTCGGGAGTCCGTTACCGGGGTCTCCGTCAGTGACCATCCATCTGTGCGGCCTACCTGGAGACTGCACCCTCACGGGTGCGAGCCGGGCAGCTCATGTCTCACGCTTGGCCTTGCTCCCGGTGGGGGTTACCGAGCCGCCGGAGTCGCCTCCGACGCTGGTGCGCTCTTACCGCACCGTTTCACCCTTGCCTGTGCCCTGGTCGCTCCGAAGAGGACCTGGGCCATCGGCGGTCTGCTCTCTGTTGCCCTTTCCAACAAGTCGCCTCGTTCTGACTCTCGTCAGCACCGTGCCCGGAGGAGCCCCGACCTTCCTCGACAGCCCACCTTGCAGCAGGCTGCCGCGGTCACTCGGCCGACTCACCGTCGTCCTCCATTGTGGCCCCTCGTAGTGCGTCCGCCACCGGCATTTGCTCAGAAGGTGATGGCCGACAGGTCCTCGTACCACCCCTTCGAACGGTCGACCGCCTCGGCCCAGCGATCGCGGTCGACGCTCGCCGCGGCCTCGACCGTCTCGGCCGGTTCCCAGTTGCCGGCGACATCGTCGAACCCGGCCCAGGTGCCCGACGCCATGCCGGCGAGATAGGCAGCACCGAGCGTGGTGCTCTCGGCCTCGCGGGCGCGCTCGACCGGCCGCGCGGCGGCATCTGCGAGCGCCTGCACGAAGGTCGGATTGTTCGACATGCCACCGTCGATGCGTAGTGACTCGAAGTGCAGGCCGGTGTCGGCCTCGGCCGCGTCGACGAGGTCGGCGCCGCGCATGGCGACGCCCTCGAGGACGGCTCGCACGATGTGCGCGGCCGTCGTGCCGCGCGTGAGACCGAGGAGCGTCCCTCGCGCGCCGAAGTCCCAGGTCGGTGCGCCGAGGCCGAGCGGGGCCGGCACGTAGACGACGCCGTCTGCCGAGTCGACCGACGAGGCGATGTCGTGAGATGACGCGGCATCCGGGATGATGCCGAGGTCGTCACGGAGCCATTCGACGTTGGTGCCGGCGGCCAACATCACGGCTTCGAGCCCCCACGTCGGTGTCGCGTCGGCCAGCCACGCGACCATGGGGAACGAGCCGTTGTCGGAACGCCGCTCGAAGGCCGGCCGTTCGGGGCCGACGCACACGTCGAGCATGCCACCGGTGCCGAAGGTGATCTTGGCGAGTCCGGGGAGGACGGCTCCTTGGCCGATGAGCGACGACTGTTGATCGCCGACGATGCCGGCGATCGGTGGCGCCCCCGGCAGCGCCGTCGCCTCGCCCACCACGCCGCTGGAGTCCACGATGGTCGGCAGCGATGTCACCGGGATACGGAGACGGTCGCAGATGTCTGGATTCCAGACGACCTCGCCGAGGTGGGTCAGCTCGGTCACCCCTGCGTTGGTGCCGTCGGTGACGTGCAGCGAGCCGTTTGACAGCTTCCAGACGATCCACGAGTCGACGGTGCCGACACAGAGATCGCGGCTGCGATCGGGGTCGACCGAGTCCAGCAGGTGGGCTGCCTTCGTGGCGGTCGCGTTCGGTGAGAACCGCAGGCCCTCGGCCTGGAGCATCAAGATGTCGCCGACCGTGCGGAGGTCCTGCCAGCCGAGGGCCGGCGCCACGGGGTCGCCGGCGGCGCGGTCCCAGACGATGGTCGATGCCCGCTGGTTGGCGATGCCGACGGCGGTGACATCACCGGCCCTCTCCACTGCCTCGACGGCGGTGTCGAGGACAGCCGTCGCCATCTGGGTGGCATCGAACTCGACGAGGCCGGGAAGCGGGGAGTCGGGAAGGATCTCCCTGCGCACGTCGAACCGGATCGTGGCGTCGTCGTCGACCACGGCGGCGCGGACGCCGCTTGTTCCCACGTCGATCACGAGAATGCTCATGGCCTGCCCTCCGATTCGTGCCTGATCGCGACCGGCCTCGCTCGCATCGGCTCGGTTCCGCTGGGTACGACTACCACGGCGGCTCCTCGGTATCGGCCCATGGGTCGGCCAACGCGAGCTTGCCGGGGTTGAGGATGCCGTTCGGGTCGAGCGCCTGCTTCATGGCTGCCAGGACCGAGAATGACGAGCCGAGCGCCTCGCGGACGAACCGGGCCCGGTTGAGGCCGACGCCGTGATGATGGGAGAGGTTGGCCCCGGCGCCGAGCGCAGCCCTCGAGCCGACGTCCCATGCCGTTCGGTAGTAGCCGTCGCGATCGGGCGCGACCTTGTCGCGGTCACCGGCGAAGGTGAAGTAGAGGCAGGCGCCGTCAGGGTAGGCGTGCGACTGGTGGGCCGAGACCGCAATCGTCGCGTCGATGGCGCCGATGGCCGCGAGCGTGTCGTCGTACACGGCGTCGAGCGCAGCCCATGGCGCCGCGACCTCGAGGGTGTCGACCACGAACCCGGCCGACACCAACGACTCGAGCGCGTCGACGTCGTTGCGATGGCCGAGCCACTCGTCGACCAACATGGGGTCGAGTACTTCCGCATCGGCGCACTCGGTGTCGACGATCGTCATGGTGGCGTCGATGAGCGCCGGATCGGCTTCGTCGAGCACGAGCAGCACATGTCGGTGTTCGGTGTCGAAGTTCCGCTGGCTCTCGATCGTGTCGTAGAGGCGCAGCACGGCCGGCGTCGCGCCCCGGTGGAGGATCTGTCGGCAGGCCGCGAGACCGGCCTCGAACGACTCGAAGCCGAACGCTCGCCGCATCTCGCCCTCGGGCAGGTCGTGCACCCTGAGCCGGGCGCCCGTGATGATGCCGAGGGTGCCCTCCGACCCGACGAACACCTGGGTGAGATCGGGTCCGACCGCTGCTCGTGGCGAACCTCCGGTGACGATCGTCGTGCCGTCGGCGAGGACCACGTCGAGGCCGGCGGCCATGTCCTCGATCTTGCCGTAGCGGGTCGAGTACTGGCCCGCCGACCGGCAGGCGAGCCACCCTCCGACGGTCGACAGCGCGATCGACTGGGGCCAGTGCCCACCCGTGCACGAGTGCGTCGACCTGAGCTCGTCCTCGTAGACGTCACCGAAGGTGCCGGCTCCGACGTCGACGATCATCGACGTCGTGTCGACGTCGCGGATGCCGGCGAGCCCGGTCAGATCGAGGGCGACGCCGCCGTGCAAGGGGATCGAACCGCCGCAGACGCCCGAACGGCCGCCGGCCGCCGTGACCGGGATGCGAGAGTCGTCGCAGATCCGCAGGATCGCCGCCACCTCGTCCGGCGATGCCGGCCGAGCCAATGCTGCGGCCATCGCGGGAACCCTGCCCTCGGTGGCCCACGTCATCGCCAGCGGCCACCAGTCGCGTCCCGCTTCGGCGGCAGCGGCACGCTCGACGCTCACGTGCGCGCAGACATCGCCGAGGCGAGCGAGCACGTCGTCGGGCACTGTGACGCGCACCAGGTCGGAGAAGTGTGCTGTGGCCGCGCCCGCGCCACCGCTGATCCCGATCGGCGGTGTGGGCTCGGACGACATCAGCTGACCAGCTCGAACGGGTGGGGGAGTGCCGCCGCGTCGAGCTCGTGGTTCATCGACCGCCGAACCGTCTCCACCTCGTGAGCCTGGCGCGCTGCGTCCCATTCGAGGTCGTCGGCAACCAGTGCGGCAACCTTCGCCGCGATCGCGCTCGTGGCACGGATGTCGCGCAATCGGGCGCGGGTGCGACGGCTGAGGATGTCGTCGAGCGTCGTCGCCATCTCGTAGCGCGCGGCGTAGACGACCTCGACGCCGAGGTAGGGCAGCTCGGGCGACAACGGTTCGGCGAGCGCAGGATCGCCGTCGATCATGGCCAGGAGCACCGAGACCTCGGACCCGTACCGGTCGACCAGATGCCCGCCCCTCGCCGGACCGAGCGCTCGGTGCAGACGAGCCTCACGCCGGGCATCGCCGAGATCGCTCCCACCCCGGATCGTGAGAC
>JAOTZB010000319.1 GCA_029861625.1 Acidimicrobiia bacterium | reverse complement strand
CCGCCGAGCCGAGCACCGGCCTGAGCGACGGCGACACCTTGACCGTGGAGGTGAGCGGCTTTCCCGCCGAGAACCCCTCGTTCTCCGCCGGTGAGTGCGTCACGCCGATCGAGGACTTCCTCCAACAGTGCGACGTGACCAACATCGTGCCCGTGCCCCTCGACGCCGACGGCAGCGCAACGTTCGAGATCACCGTCAAGGAAGGTGCGATCGGGAGCGGGACATGTGGTGAAGGTGCCGATCAGTGCGTCATCGCCGTTGGCAGCCTCACCGAACCCGAAGCCGGGTTCGCCCCGATCTTCTTCGGCGACGACGAACCGGCTGCCGACGACACGGCGGACGAACCAGCCGACGAGGCCACCGACGTGGCCGAAGAGCTGCCGGCCACCGGACCGAGCGATCTCGTTGCCATGACCGTCATGGGCGCCGCCATCCTGGCCGCCGGGCTCATCCTCGTCGGCTCGACGCGCCGGGTCCGCCGCGAAACCAGCTAGCCCGACCGCGACATCGACAACGATCTCGGGCTTCGCCGACCGGTGCGAGGTCACGGCTCGGCGCGACCCGAGCAGACACCGGGTGGTGCGAGCCCGGGACGTGCGATCATGAGGTGATGAGCGAACGAACGGACCCGATCGTCGTGGCCATCGGCGGCCATTCGTTGCTCTCACCCGACCTGCCGCCGACCGTCGCGAACCAGTTCGCGGTCACCCAGGAAGCGATGAAGCCCGTTGCCGACCTCCTGGAGCGGGGCCGACACCTGATCCTGACCCACGGCAACGGACCACAGATCGGGTTCATGCAGCTTCGATCCGAGCTCGCGAAGGACACCTTGCCCGAGGTGCCGCTCGACTCACTGGTCGCCGACAGCCAGGGAGCAATGGGGTACATGATCGAGCGGGCGCTTCGAGCCGAGCTCCACCGCCGCGGCCACGACGGCCGGGTGGTCACCATCGTCACCGAGGTCGAGGTCGACCCCGACGACCCCGCGTTCGCGGCGCCGAACAAGCCCATCGGACGGTTCTACGATCAGGCCGAAGCCGACAGCATGGCAGCTGAACGAGGTTGGCAGCTCATGGTCGACCCCAAGCGCGGCGTGCGGCGCGTCGTCGCGTCGCCGGCCCCGAAGCGGATCGTGCAGCTCCCGACCATCGAGCAGCTCGTCGAGCTGGGCATCACCGTCATCTGCTGCGGCGGCGGTGGCATCCCCGTGAGCGCGGGCGCCGAGGGACAGATCATCGGCCAGGAGGCCGTCATCGACAAGGACCGGGTGAGCATGCTGTTGGCCGTCCGGCTCGGCGCGGCACAGTTCGTCATCACCACCAGCGTCGAGTACGTCTACGAGGACTTCTACTCCGATCATCCGACGCCGCGGCCCGAGCTCACGAAAGACGAGGTCGCAGTGCTGGCGTCCAGCGACCAGTTCGCGGCCGGCAGCATGGCGCCGAAGATGGAAGCTGCCGTCGGCTATCTCGACGCCATCGACGGTGAGGCCATCATCTGCCTGCCCGAGCACCTCGTCGACGCCATCGAGGGACGCGCCGGCAGCCACATCCGGCGGGGCTGAGGGAGCGGTCCCCGATTACAGTCCCCGACAAGGTGAGAGGAGCTGTACATGTCCGAGCTCGAGACGCTGCAAGCGCTCGATCGCGCTGCGCTCGACGGGTTGATCGGCGGGAGTCTGCTGACCACCCAGGAATGGTCGGTAGCGAGCCTCGACACAGTGCGCGCCGTCGCTCGGGCTCTGGCCGAGCTCGACCGGCGCGGCATCCGCACGCCGCTGTGCCCCGATCAGCTCGCGTGGGCGGTGTTCTTCGATCAGTCGACCCGCACCAAGAGCGCGTGGGCCGGGGCAGCCGCTCGTCTGGGTATGCAACCTGTCATCGTCGACGGCTCGTCGACGCAGGTCTCCCATGGCGAGACGGCAGTGGAGACGGGCGCGATGCTCGGGATGAACGCCCACGCGATGGGGATCCGGCACGACCTGATCCTCGGTGAAGGCAATGCCTTCATACGCGACGTCAAGACCGGAATCGACGACTACCTGGCTGCCACCGACGACCCTCGCAAGGTCCCGGTCGTCAACCTCCAGTGCGATGTCGATCACCCGACGCAGACCATGGCCGACCTGCTCTGGCTCGAGGAGAAGTTCGGCCGCCTCGCCGACCGGCGCATCACGGTGAGCTGGGCCTACTCACCGTCGTACGCGAAACCGCTGTCGGTACCCCAGGGCCTGATCACGCTGCTCACCAGGTTCGGCGCCCACGTCACGCTGGCTCACCCGCCTGGCTACCAGCTCACCGACGAGGCCATGACCGCGGCCGACGACAACGCCGCCGGTGGCGGATCGTTCCGCGTCGTCGACGACATGGACGAAGCCTTTGCCGATGCCGAGATCGTCTATCCGAAGAGCTGGGGCGCGTACGACCTGATGGTGGAACGCATCAGCGCCAACGCGGCGGGTGACACGGCCGAGCTCGCACGAATCGAGCAACGAGCGCTCGACCGTAACGCCGACCACACCGACTGGATCTGCGACGAGCGCCAAATGGCCCGCACCGCCCGCGGCGACGCGCTCTACATGCACTGCCTACCGGCCGACATCGGCGCCGAGGTCAGCCCGGCCGTGATGGACCGCCACAAGGTGAACGTTGCCCGCCAGGCGAACTGGAAGGTGTACATGGTCATGGCGCTGTTGGCCGCCGCAAAGGTCCCCGACCTGGCAGGCGCGCTGACACGGATCGAAGAGAACGCACGATTCAACGAGGAGACGAAGTGATGACCGATCTCGATGCTCGGGCTGCCGAGCTGAGCGAGCTCTACCTGCCGATCGCAGCCGAGATCCTGCGCGAGTGCATCCGGATCCCTGCCGACTACGTCGATCGTCCCGTCGACGACGGCGGCGACCCGCAGTGCGGCCTGAGCAACCACGAAGGGCCCCGCCTCGAGTACCTCAAACAGGCCATCGTCGACAACGACGCGGTCCGATCGGCCGACGACGTGTGGTTCGATGACTACGGAAACCTGGTGTGGACGGTCTCGAACCCCGACGACGGCATCGATCCCGCCGACAAGCGGGTGGTGTACTTCGACGGCCACACCGACACCGTCAAGGCGCTGCGTTCGGCATGGATCGAGAAGCTCGTCGGCATCGACGCCTACGACGGGGTCATCGATCTCGACGCCGTCGATCGCGCCTTCCTGCGAACCGAGCTCGGCCACCTGCCACCCGACGGCGAGTGGGACCAGCTCATCTTCGGACGCGGCTCGGCCGACCAGCTGAGCGGCGTCGTCGCCGAGGTCCTGGCCACCAAGATCGCGCTCGAGCTCGCTCCCGAAGGCGCCCTCGACGGCGTCATCATTCGCGCCTACGCGACTGCGTGCGAGGAGGACAACGACGGCGCCGGACCGATGTACTTGATGAAGGAGGTCCTGCCGGGCGCCGGGCCCGAGCTCGTTCCCGATGTGGTCGTGCTGACCGAGGGGACGGGCGATGCGTACAAGGGCGCTCTCGGCATCTACCGCGGCCAGCGCGGGCGCATGCAGATCGAGGTGACGGTCACCGGCCGTTCCTGCCACGGGTCGATGCCATGGGAGGGACTGAACCCGCTCGAACACGGCGGCGCCATCATCGCGGAGGCGGCCCGCCGCTACGACGAGCGCGACGGCTTCCTCGACGACCCCTTCCTCGGCCACGGCACCCGCACTGCGTCGTGGGCGACCCTGGAATCGCCGAGCGACTGTGCTGTCCCCGACCGGTTCACGTTCCGGTTCGACCGCCGACTGACCGTCGGCGAGGTCCCCGAGCAGGCCGTCGCCGACATCGACGCGCTCGACTCGGTGCGTGCCGCCCGCGAGGCCGGGCTGACCGTCGACGTCGCAGTACCCACCTACAACGAGCCCACGTGGCGCGGCTACCGGCCCGGGAACCCACAGATCTACATGGGCTGGGCCACGCCCGCCGAACATGCCGCCATCGGGACCGCAGCGGCGGTCTACGAGTCCGTCGTCGCCCCGAACGTCACACAATCGACGGCCGCCGACGGTGGCATGCGATCCGAGGCTCGCGTCGACCGATGGATCTTCTCCACCGACGGCGTCGGCTTCCCCATCCCCGCCGACGACACCGCCATCACCGTCCCGGCGTCGAAGGCGTGGGTGGAGGCCGGCAAGTTCAAACACCCCGCCATGTTCGGCTTCGGTCCGGGCATCGAGCAGAACACCCATAAGATCGGCGAGTGCGTCGACCAGCGCGAGCTCCGCCTGGCCATCGCCTTCCTCGCCCGCTTCCCCAGCGCCTACGCCGCGCGGTCGTGACGCTCGTCACCTCCACCGCAGCTGCATCTCACGAGCGGGTACATCTGCCCATGGCGACACCTATCTTGCCGTGCGATGGTCGCAGTGCGGGCAGTTCGGGCGGCTGACCCAAGCGGGCG
>JAOTZB010000318.1 GCA_029861625.1 Acidimicrobiia bacterium | reverse complement strand
GGCTCGGTGGCCGAGAAGGTCGGCTACAGCAGCGCGTTCGCGCTCAGCACAGCCTTCAAGCGCGTGCGAGGCATCAGTCCGAAAGAGCACCGCGTTCGCGCCCTGTCATCCACTTGAGGCCGGAGGACACTCGATGCCCGAGGCCGTAGCGTGGGGGACATGACCGCTGACGCCGACTCGGCGGCGTGGCTTCGCCGCATCGTGTGGACGCCGGTCGGGTTGCTCGTCGTCGCTGTCCTCGTCATCTGGGCTGTCGAGATCGTCGACTCCGTGGCGCTGGGTGATCGGCTCCAGCGCAACGGCATCCGACCCCGCGACCCCGAGGGACTCGACGGGATCGTGTGGGCTCCCCTGCTGCATTCCGACTTCGGTCACGTTGCCTCGAACGCGGTTCCGCTCCTCGCGCTCGGCGGCCTCGTCGCGGCCCGCGGCATGCGGTACTGGGGTCGGGTCACGGCCGTCGTCGTGGCCGGTGGCGGGCTTCTCACGTGGGTCCTCGCCGGCACCGGCAACCATGTCGGAGCCAGTGGCGTCGTCTTCGGCTACCTCGGCGCAATTCTCGGTGCGGCCGTCTTCGAGCGCCGCCCGAAGGCGCTGGCACCCGCATTCCTCGCGATCGGCTTCTACAGCGGCATGCTCGTCGGGCTCGTGCCTCAGGATGTCATCTCCTGGGAGGGCCACCTCTTCGGCATGATCGCAGGCATTGCCGCGTCGCGATGGCTCGCCGAACCGCCTGAACCACGCGTCGAGCGGCCCGAAGACGTCCAACCGTGGGAACGCGACGAGCCGTGGTTGGATTGAGTCTGCCGTGAGGTCGGTCTGGAGCGTGGTCGCCCTGGCAGTTGTCGTGGCCGGTGGATGTGTGGGCTCGATCGACCGCGATGAATTCCGGGCCGAGATCGACGCAAGAGGCGGCGGGACGTCGACCGCTCTCGTCGTCGGGGCAGTCGACGCCATGAGCACCGAGCTGGGTGTGACCGATTTCCAGGTGGCCAAGGTGGTCGTGAACAGCCAGAGCGTCCTGTTCGACGTCCGGGACCCGCAACAGCCCGACAACGTCGACACCTACGTCTACACGCAGGGACGACTCGGTGATCCCACGCCGGTCCGACGGTCGTCGAGCGATGACCCGCTCGAGGAATCGGTGTTCGGCATCGGCGCGGTTCCATTCGACGAGCTCGATCGGATCCTGGCCGAAGCGTACGAGGCCACCGGTGTCGGGCCGGGCGCAACCGCATCGGTGGTGGTGCAGAAGTTCGGTGTGTTCGGCGACGACTTCATGTTCTTCGTGAACGTGAGCGGCGAACGGAGCGACGGATCGGCCCGGTTCGACTCGACGGGCACGCTCATCTCCGAGGACGACCAGTGAGCGTGCGCTCGCTGACTGCTCGCCTCGTGACGGCCGTCGTCGTCGCGATGGTTCTGGCCGTCATCATCATGTCGCTCGCGATCGTGATCTATCCCGGGATCATGAAGTGGACGGCCGGCGCCGTGTGCCCCGATGGGTTCCCCGATCCGTTCGTCGTCCGCGACACGGAGTCGATTCGCCCCGGCGAGACGACGACGACGTTCACCATGTATTGCATGGACGAGCAGGGACTGGTGCGCGATGTCGGCTGGTTCCGTCCGATCATCATCTTGTTCGGTGCGCTCGTGGTCGTCGAGCTGGCGCTCTTCGCCATCATGGCGACGACCAGTCGACGGCGATCGAAACCGAGCCCTCCCGCGGTCGCGCCGCCGAGCCCGACACCCGGGCCCTCGCCGATCATCACCTAGGCCATCGGCACCGTTCGGCCGGCGGGCGAGGGCCGCCGTTGCGCCATCAGACATCGTGACGCTCCGATACCCCGTCCTATACCCTGCGGTCGCCCGATGACGGCACAAGGGACCCGGGGGGACACGTGAGCAATCACGCGGATGAGGAGCAGCGAGCTGCCGCGGCCGCACTCACCCGCGCCGTGCTCGACGAGGAGGCCGCCCGCCAGGCCGATCACGCCGACGCCGACCGCGAAGTGCTCTTTGCCGACGACTTGTTGCCAGGTGTCGGCAGCGAGTCGATGACACTCTCGGAGGGCCTCGCCAAGGGTGGGCCGTTCACCTTCTTCGTCCTGTTGATCCTGAACAGCCTCGACGAGCTCGAGGGCGCGGTCTTCAACGTGCTCGGACCCGACATCGGCGACTCGTTCGGGATCTCCGACGGCACCGTCGTCTTCATCGGCACCGCCACCATCGCCTTCTTCGTGCTCGGCGCCGTGCCGTTCGGCTGGCTGGCCGACCGCTACAAGCGGGCCCCGCTCGTCGGGGTGGCGTCCATCCTTTTCTCCTCCTTCATCTTCCTCACCGGGCTCGCCGTCAACGCGTTCATGATGTTCTGGACCAAGCTCGGCGCCGGTGTGTCGAAGGCCAACACGAACACCGTGCACGGCTCGCTCATCGCCGACACCTACCCGATCGCGGTCCGCGGTCGCCTCTTCGCGACGACCGCGATGTTCGGCCGTGCGGTCGCCGCGCTCAGCCCGCTGCTGGCCGGCCTGATCGCCACCATCGCCGGTGGCGACGAGGGCTGGCGATGGGCCTTCATCATCCTCGGCTTCCCGGTCGCGGTCTTCGCGATCTTCGCGTTTCGCATTCCCGAACCGCCACGGGGTCAGTGGGAACAAAAGGACGTGCTCGGCACCGTCGTCACCGCCGACGAAGTCGCACCGTCGATGGAGGCTGCGTTCGCAAGGCTCTGGAAGATCCGCACGCTCCGCACGGTCATCGTGGCGTTCGCGGCGATGGGTTTCTACCTCTTCACCGGTCAGGCGATCATGTACCTGTACCTCGAAGAGCGCTTCGGGCTGACCGCAGGAGAACGAGGAGCCGTGGGGTCGCTCCTCGCCGTCGGGGTGTTGTTCGTCCTCCCGTTCCTCGGCCGCTACTTCGATCGCACCTACCGCGAGAGCCCGCCTCGGGCACTGACCATCATCGGTCTGTTGCTGTTGCCGATGGCCGCGGTGGTGCCCATCCAGTACGCGATGCCGAATGTGGCGCTCTTCGTCATCTTCGCGGCCGTCGGGTTCACGTTGACGGGCGCAGCGTTCAGCGTCATCCAGCCCATCGTGCAGAGCGTGGTTCCCTACAAGCTGCGGGGCCTGGGCAGTGCGCTGGCCACCTCGTACATCTTCCTCGTCGGTGGCGTCGGCGCCGGCCTCGTGAGCGCCCTGCTCGTGAATGCGTTCGGTGAACGCACCGCCATCGTGACGCTCGCGATCCCATCGATGTTGATCGGCAGCCTCTTGATCCTGCACGGGTCCCGGCTCATCAAGAACGACCTTTCGTTGATCGTCGCCGAGCTCCGGGAGGAGATGGACGAGGCGAAGCGTCAACAAGACGACCCCGACAACATCCCCGCGCTCCAGGTCAACAACATCGACTTCAGCTACGGCCCGGTGCAGGTGCTGTTCGACCTCGGGTTCCAGGTCGACAAGGGCGAGACGCTCGCGCTGCTCGGCACGAACGGCGCCGGCAAGTCCACCGTGTTGAAGGTGATCTGCGGGCTCGTCACACCCGAACGCGGCGTGGTGCGGCTCAACGGTCGCACCGTCACGTTCGCCTCCCCCGAACAACGGGCCAGGCTCGGCATCCAGATGCTCCCCGGCGGCAACGGCGTCTTTCCCTCGCTCACCATCCGCGACAACCTCGTCATCGGCGCCTACGAGTACCGATCCGATCCCGACGAGGTCGACCGTCGGATCGCGAAGGTGTGCGACCTGTTCCCTGCGCTCGCCTCCCGTCTCGAGACCCGAGCCGCCGACCTCTCGGGTGGACAACAGCAGATGCTCGCACTCGGGCGCGTGATGCTGCACGACCCCGAGGTGCTGGTGATCGACGAGCTGTCGCTCGGCCTCGCTCCGACCGTGGTGCAGAGCCTGCTCGAGACGATCGACAGCCTCAAGGCCGCCGGTCAGACGATGATCATCGTCGAGCAGTCGCTCAACGTCGCACTCGCCGTCGCCGACCGGGCCGTGTTCCTCGAGAAGGGAGCCGTCCGGTTCGAGGGGCCGGCGCAGGAGCTGGCCGAACGCGACGATCTCGCCCGGGCCGTGTTCCTCGGGAGCGAGGGCGGATGACCACGGTGGTCCTCGCCACCTGGGTCACCCGGCAGCTGGTCTTCAACGGGTTCGTCACGGGTCTGGTCATCGGACTGCTGGCGATGGGCATCGTGTTGATCTACCGGTCCACCCGCGTCATCAACTTCGCCGTCGGCAACCTCGGCCTGGTCGGGGCCGCGCTGTTCGCCCTGATGATCCTCAACTACGGCGTGCCCTTCTGGCTGGCGCTCGCCGTCGCCCTGGTGACCGGCACTGTCTTCGGCGCGGCCGTCGAGCTCTCCGTCGTGCGGCGCCTGTTCACCGCGCCCCGGGTCATCCTGTTGGTCGCCACCGTGGGCGTCGCCCAGCTCGCCCAGGC
>JAOTZB010000317.1 GCA_029861625.1 Acidimicrobiia bacterium | reverse complement strand
GGCGCCTCGGCGCCCGAAGCGCTCTCGGTGGGCGTGCTCGACTCGGTGATCAACACCGCACTACAGGCCGTGATCTTGATCGGCGTGCCGCTGCTGGGCCTGGCCACCCTCAACCTGGATCTCGACATCAGCATCGGTGGCCACACCCGTCTGGTCATCATCGTCGTGGCGGTCGTCGGCGCCGCCATCCTCCTGACCTTGTTCGTCCAGCGGCTGCGGGATCTGGTCGTCCCGCAGATCCACAAGATGGCCTCCACATTCGCGGTGCTGCGGTCGCCCCACAAGGTTCTGCTGCTGGTCGGTGGCAACCTCGGTGCCCAGGTCGGTTTCGCCTTCGGTATCTGGGCGTCGCTCCATGCCTTCGGCCAGTCGGCGACCATCCTGGAACTGCTGCTGATCAATGCGGCCGTGTCGTTGGTTGCCGGCCTGCTCCCGATTCCGGGTGGCATCGGCGTGAGCGAGGCCGGCCTGGCCGCCGGCTTCGTGGCTGTGGGCGTTCCGAGCGAGATCGCCATCTCCGCGGCCATCCTGTACCGGATCGTCAGCTTCTACCTTCCTCCCATCGGTGGGTTCTTCTGCCTCCGCTGGCTCCAGAGAAACGACTACCTCTGATTGCTGTGCCCGCCGAGCCGTGAGCAGCGCCGACACACCATGGTCGGTACAGCTCGGCCTCGCCGCAGCATTGGGCGCGATCGGCGCCGGGTCGGCGCTCGCCTTCGTCGCGGTCGTCTCCGCCGGCGAGCGGCTGTTGTGGCCCGACCCGATCGATCCGGACTGGTTCTCCGGCTCGATCCGGATCCTGGTGATCATGACCGTGGCCGGCTCGATCGTCGGTCTCATCCACTCGCTCGTGGCCGCCGAGGAGGAGAACGTCTTCGAAGCGCTCGGCACGGGGAAGCTCGCGCTTCGCCCGGTGCCCGGCGCCGTCGCCATCGCCCTCGTGACGCTCGTCGGTGGTTTCAGCCTCGGCCCCGAAGTCCCCACCGGCATGGCCGCCGGCGGGATGGCGGGATGGCTCGCGTCCCGGCGCAAGCTCTCATCAGAGGAATCCGAGCTGGCCACGCGATCGGCCATCACCGGCGCCTGGGGCGGGCTGTTCACCGCACCGTTCACCGCCGTCCTGCTCAATATCGAGCTCGGCTTCGACAAGCGGGTGATCGGCTGGACCCGCCTGTCGATGGACGCCACCGCGGCGATGGTCGGGTTCGCGATCTTCTTCGCGGTGACAGCCAGCTGGTCCGACGTCTTGAGCCTGGTCGATCTTGCTCCCTACGAGTTCCGGCTGCGGCACGTGGCCATGGCCGCGGGTCTGGGGGTCCTCGGAGCGGTGATGGGCACTCTCTTCAAGCTGCTGACCCTCGGCACCCGCCGGCTGGCGGCACCGTTCGCCGGACACCCGATCGTGCGCGGCACGTTCGCCGGCGTCGTGCTGGGCCTGGTCGGCATGGCCCTGCCGCTCACGTTGTTCCTCGGGACCGAGGGCCTCGTCGACGTCACCGACGATCCCGAGTCCCTGGGCGCGGGCCTCATCCTGACGAGCGTCGCAATCAAGCTCCTCGCCACCAGCGGTGCCCTGTCATTCGGATTCGTCGGGGGCCCGGTCTTTCCCCTGCTCTTCGCCGGAGGCGGGCTCGGTGCCGCGATCAACGTCCTCGTCCCCGGCGTCCCGCTGGCGCTGGCGGTGACGGCGTTGATGGCCGCCGTGCCGGCCTCGGTGATACCCGTTCCGCTGAGCTTGGCGACGCTGACCATCCTCATCGCCGGCGTCGGCGCCACCGAGGTCACGGCGGTCTTCGTGGCCGCGGTCGTCGGTCTCATCGCCGGCCGGCTCATCGAAACGGCGCTGCGCAGGGATCCGTCCAGCCCGGCCCCCGCGGTCAGCTGACGCGTTCGATGGGGCGGGACCCGCCCAGCAACTCGAGCCGAGGGTGTGACATGAGCCACGTGCCGGATCGACCGGTCGGCACCTTCTGACTGCGGCGACCGAATAACGTCGAGGGACCCCTGAGTGAAGGAGCCGTCGCGTGTTCGCCCGCATCGGTCGTTGGAGTTATCGTCATCGCCGCGCCGTGCTCGGCATGTGGATCGCCGCGATCGTCGTCGTGGCGGTCTCGGCGGGGACACTCGGCGGCGCCTTCCGCGCCGAACAGACGATCCCCGGCGGCGAGAGCGTGAAGGGCTTCGACGTCATCGACGAGTACTTCGAGGGCGCGGGAAGCGGCCAGAGCGGCACCATCGTGTTCCGAGCCGATGCAGGGGTCGACGATCCCACCGCGCAGGCGGCGATGGAGGACATGTTCGACGAGGTCGCCCAGATCGACGGGGTGTTCCTGACCAGCCCGTACTCGCGGGGCGGGGAGCGTCAGATCGCAGTCGACGGGCCCGATGCCGGAAAGGCCGCCTACGCGGTCGTCGACCTCGATCGCGACCTCGATCAGAGCGACACCGCCGAGATCGGCTCACGGATCGACGAGTTGCGGCCCGAGGTCGAAGGGCTCCAGGTCGAGATCGGCGGTCAGTCGCTCGCCGAGTTCGAGCCGCCCGAATCCGAGCTGATCGGTGTCGCGTTCGCCGTGGTCGTGTTGATCTTCGCGTTCGGATCGGTGCTCGCAATGGGCCTGCCCATCGGCGTGGCCGTGGCCGGCGTCGGTATCGGGATCGGATCGATCACCCTGTTGAGCCACGTGATGCAGATGCCCGACTTCGCGACGACGCTCGGCGCGATGATCGGCCTGGGTGTCGGCATCGACTACGCGCTGTTCATCGTCAGCCGTCACCGCGAAAACGTCCATGCTGGCACGTCCATCGAGGAGTCGGTTGTCGCGTCGATCGACACTGCAGGTCGGGCCGTCATCTTCGCGGGGCTCACCGTGGTGGTGTCGCTGCTCGGGTTGTTGTTGATGGGCCTCCCGTTCGTGTCGGGGCTCGGAATCGGCGCGGCCACCACGGTTGCCATCACGATGGCAGCCTCGGTCACCTTGTTGCCGGCATTTCTCGGGTTCGCGGGCGGACGGATCGAGACCACCCGGGTCCGCGGACTCGTCGCCGCGGGTCTCGGAGCCGTGGCGCTGCTCGGCGTGGGCCTCGGAGTCGAACCGCTGATGTTCGCAGCGCCGCTTGCCGTGCTCGTTCTCATCGCCGGGTTCTTCGTCGGACCGCTCAAGCGCGAGGTGCCGCGCCGAGAGCCCAAGCCTGTCCGCGAGACGTTCTGGTACCGGTGGAGCCGGGTCGTGCAGCACCATCCGTGGATCTCGGTGCTCGGCGCCACGGTGGTGTTGTTGGTCCTGGCGATTCCGGTTCTGTCGTTGCGGCTGGGGTTCTCCGACGAGGGCAACTTCTCCGAGGACACCACGACGAGAAAGGCGTACGACATCCTGGCCGACGGGTTCGGCCCGGGCTTCAACGGACCGTTCGTCATCACCGCCGAGCTCGGGTCGCCTGCCGATGCCGAGGCGCTCCCGGTGCTCGTCGACGCCCTCCGCGCCACCGCCGGCGTCGCGTCCGTGAGCCCGCCGACGTTGAACGACGCCGACACCCCGGCGGCTGCGCTCATCCGGTTGATCCCGACGACGTCACCCCAGGACGAGGCGACGGTCGATCTCGTCGGCGAACTGCGCGACAACGTCGTGCCCGCCGCGGTGGCAGGTACCGGGCTCGAGGTGAGCGTGTCGGGAAGTGTCGCTGCGAGCATCGACTTCACCGACTACCTGGCCGGCCGCCTCGTCCTGTTCTTCGGCGTCGTGTTGTCGCTGTCGTTCGTGTTGTTGATGGCGGTGTTCCGGTCGCTGCTCGTGCCGGTCAAGGCCGTCATAATGAACATGCTGTCGATCGGAGCCGCATACGGCATCGTCGTCGCGATCTTCCAGTGGGGATGGGCGCAGGACGTGGTGGGCATCAGCGGCGGTGGGCCGATCGAGCCCTTCATCCCGATGATGATGTTCGCGATCGTGTTCGGGCTCTCGATGGACTACGAGGTCTTCTTGTTGTCGCGGATCAAGGAGGAGTTCGACCGGACGGGCGACGCCGTCAACTCGGTGGCGGACGGGCTAGCCGCCACTGCCCGGGTGATCTCGGCCGCGGCGGCGATCATGGTCGTGGTGTTCGGCAGCTTCGTGTTCGAAGACGACCGGGTGGTGAAGCTGTTCGGCCTGGGGCTGGCGGTCGCGGTGTTCCTCGACGCCACGCTCGTCCGGATGCTGCTCGTCCCTGCGACCATGGAGCTGCTCGGCGAGCGGAACTGGTGGCTGCCGCGGTGGCTCGACCGACTGTTGCCCCGGATCGACGTGGAAGGGCCTCACGAAGCTCCGTCACCGGTCCTCGAGCCCGTCGGGGTGGCCGACGCGACGCTCCGGGACGAGACGTCGATGCCGCACGGGAACCAGACGACGAGTAGAGCTCGTCCAATCGATGTGAGCCCGAGACCGTGAGGAGCTCCGAATGACAAGGCCCCGAATGACAAGGCCCCG
>JAOTZB010000316.1 GCA_029861625.1 Acidimicrobiia bacterium | reverse complement strand
GATGAGCCAGCGGACCCGGGCCGCGCTCGCCCACCACGGCATCAAGGATCCCGGTCATCGCTCCCATCAGCTCACGGCGACCGACGTCGTGCGGGCCGATCTCATCGTTGCCTTCGAACGTGATCACGTGGACTATGTCCGGCGGATCCACCCGGAGGGCGCCACCAAGACCGCAACGATCCGGTACCTCGTGGCGACGCTTGGCAACGGCAGTCGACCGCTCGCCGACCGGGTCGCAGCATTGCGGCTCGACGGCGTCGAGATCGGCGATGCCGAGGCTGTCGTCGACCCCGCCGGCGGCGACGAACAGACGTTCATCGACTGCGCCGTCGAGGTGAGCGAGCTGGTCGACCACCTGCTGGATCGGCTCTGACGGACGATGCCTCAACGGTTCGACGCGGTCGCCCACCCCGATCCGTGGCGGCAGAGCTCGCTCCACAAACCCCGCTACCGGGGTTTGCTCCACAAGGCGATGATCCCGATCTCGGGTGTCGTCGGGGCGATTCTCGTCGTGACCGCGCCGACATTCCATGCGGCGCTGTTGGGCGGGATCTTCGCCCTGTCGGTGACCACGATGTTCGTGACGAGCTGGATCTTCAACGCACACTTCTGGTCGGATCGGGTGTGGATCATCATGCGTCAGATCGACCAGAGCGCGATCTACTTCCTGATCGGCGGGGCCTACACCGCGCTCGTCGGCCTCTCGCTCGACGGCTGGCCCCGGGCCGCGCTGCTCGCTGGCGTCTGGTTCGGGATCGCCGCCGGGCTGTTCCTGCGCTGGATGCCGTTCGCCCTCCCGCACGGTGTCCAGACCGGCCTGTTCATCACGCTCGGCTGGCTGGCCGTGCTCGCGATCCCCGCTCTGTGGCGTGAATCTGCCGCGACCACCACCGTCATCCTGGCGTCGGGACTGCTCTACACCGTCGGTGCGGCCGTGCTGGGCCTGCGACGACCCGACCCGTGGCCCATGGTGTTCGGCTACCACGAGATCTGGCACGTGATGGTGGTCGGCGCGGTGGCGCTGGACTATGTGGCGGTTTTCCGAGTTGTCTCCGAGGCATCATGATCGGCCTCGGCCCCCACCCCGAGCCGTGGCCCGACGATCCGCGACTCGACCCCGAGCTGTTGGCGGCAGGCGACGCTCGCAACGTGGTCGACCGCTACCGGTACTGGAAGCTCGATGCGATCGTGGCCGATCTGGACGAGCGCCGCCACGGCTTCCACGTCGCCATCGAGAACTGGGAGCACGACTTCAACATCGGCACCGTCGTCCGCAACGCGAACGCCTTCCTGGCAGCAGCGGTGCACGTGATCGGCAGGCGGCGCTGGAACCGGCGGGGGGCGATGGTCACCGACCGCTATCAACACATCGAGCACCACCCGACCATCGCGGACTTCGGTGCATGGGCAGATGCAGCCGATCTCGCGGTCATCGGCATCGACAACCTGCCGGGCTCGGTGCCGATCGAGCGCGTGCAGCTCCCCGAACGATGCGTGCTCGTGTTCGGCCAAGAGGGTCCTGGCCTTTCCGAGCAGGCCAGGACGGCGTGCGAGACGGTGTGCTCCATCAGCCAGTTCGGGTCGACGCGGTCCATAAACGCCGGCGTCGCATCGGGCATCGCCATGCACACCTGGATACGCCAGCACGTCTGTTGAGAAGCCGGTGGGCTCCTCAGCCGACAGCGGCCATGGCCGCGCCGACGATGCCAGCCCGGTTGCGGAGCGTCGCCGCGACGATCTCGGTGTGAGGGCGCAGGAGGTCGGCGAACTTCTCGAAGCGTTTGCTCGCGCCGCCGCCCAGGATCACCAGATCGGGTGAGAACAAGAAGCACACGTGCTCGAGATACCGATCGAGCCTCGGTGCCCAATCGCGCCAGCCGAGCGATTCGCGGTCGCGTGCGCTCGCTGCGGCCCAGTCCTCGACATCGGTGTGCCCGTCGAGCTGGAGGTGCCCGAGCTCGGTGTTCGGGACCAGCACCCCGTCGACGAACAGCGCGCTGCCGATACCGGTGCCCACCGTGAGCACGAGGACCACGCCGTCTCGGTCGACCCCTGCGCCGTAACCGATCTCGGCCAGCCCGGCGGCATCGGCGTCGTTGAGCATCCGGACCGGCTGGCCAACTGACTCGGAGAACAGGGCCGCGGCGTCGACGCCCAACCAGCTGTGATCGACGTTGGCGGCCGAGTGGACGACCCCTCGCTTGACTATCGCCGGGAATGCGGTGCCGATCGGACCGGTCCACTCGAAGTGGTCGACGAGGCGCTCGAGGACGCCCGTCATGGCGGCCGGCGTGGCCGGTTGCGGGGTTGGAATGCGTTCGCGCTCGGTGACGAGCTCGCCGATACCGAGATCGACGATGCCCGCCTTCATGCCGGTGCCGCCGATGTCGATGCCGAGCGCCAGGTTCACGGTCATGACGAGGTCACGAGGATGGTGCCGAACAACAAGGCGGCGAGAGCGCTGGTGCCGGTGAGTGCACCCCAGACCGCCATGCCTCGGCGGCTGCTCGCGTTGGCGTGCAGGTACGCCGACACGCCCGAGAGCGCCACGATCAAAAGCTTGATCAAGAGCGCCGTCTGGTAGCCGTTGCTGCGGTCGGTGACGTCGACGTCGGCGATGTTCCAGATGCCGGTCGCCACGGCCAGGGCGAAGGCGGGCCATGCCACCTTGTTGAACTGGCGGGCGATCGCGGCAGGAGCCTCCGGTCCCAGGCGGCGGAGCGCGGGCACGAGGCCGGCCAGCACGATCTGGCCGCCGACCCACACCGAGACGGCCAGGACGTGGAGGAAGAGACGGACGGTTGTTGCATCGAAGGTCACGGGCGGTCCTCGCGAGAAGGTTCGATGGTCACAGAGCGTATGGGGCCGGCCAGTCGTTCGGTCGCACCAGCGCGTCGGTGCCCCCATCGACGAACAAGACCGTTCCGCACAGGAATCGTCGGCCATCGCCGATCAGCATCTGCTCGATCCACGCCGCGATCTCATCAGGTGCCGCGTGAGCGCCGGTCGGAACCGCGAACCCGCTGATGAGCGGCCCGAACGTGTCATCCTCGAGTCCGTGCTCGAGCAGCGGGGTGAGGGTCGATCCCGGTGCAATGGCATTGAGCCGCACACCCGCACCGGCCCAGTCGGCCCCTGGCGCATTGCGCCGAACCCAGTGGGCGATGGCGATCTTCGATGCCGCGTATGCCTGGATCATGGCGCCGGGTGAGCCTGCGTCGGGCCGTTCGGCGAGCAAGGCGCGGGCCTGATCCTCATCGCCGTCGAGGCATGCCGCGACCAGAGCAGCGGGCACGGACGGCGTGACGGTGGTCGAGTTCGACGAGACCGCGACGGCCTGGGCGTCGCCGGTCGCGGTCAGCGCCGGCCGGAGGCCGTCGAGCAGCGCTTGGGATCCGAAGTAGTTGATCGACACGATGGTCGCCGGGTCTAACGGCGGACCCACACCGGCGGCGGTGACGAGACCGTCGAGCCTGCCACTGCTGAGCTCCAGGACACCGGCTACGGCGCCCGCCCTGCCTGCGGTCGAGCCGAGGTCGGCGACGACCTCGCACCCGTCGAGGTCGATCCCGATCACGTCGTTTCCTGCTCGTTCGATCCGGTTGCGCGTCGCTGCTCCGATGCCCGACGCTGCCCCGCTGATGGCGAAGACTCCCATGGTTCCCCTTCCCTGCGAAGCCGCCAGTGTGCGACAGATGGGTGCCGTTCGTCGATGATGACCCGGTCCACGATCGACTTCTCGAGCCCGATCCACTGTGCGATGCTGATGCGATGGATGACGGCGTCTTCGACCTGCGGACCAACCCGGTGCACCTCGGTCTCGGCGCCGTCGCGTTCACGCTCCCCGAATTCACCGGCGACATGGCGTGGTACGAACGCTACGGGGAACGCACCGTCGACGACGGCGTCGAGGGTCGCCTCGTCAGCGTCCACACCTTCACCGAACCGTGGGACACGTGGGAGATGCATCCGCGCGGCCACGAGCTGGTCGCCTGTATCGCCGGCACGATCGTGTTGCACCAAGAGATCGACGGCGAGGTCCGCACGGTCACGCTCGAGGCCGGTCACGCCGTGATCAACGATCCCGGCGTCTGGCACACCGCCGATGTCGCCGAATCGGCCACGGCGTTGTTCGTGACGGCAGGCATGGGTACCGAGATTCGTCCCCGCTGACGGCTTCTTCCGACCTCGGCGGCTCCCTCGTGGGCTCGGTCGGGCCCGGCCTGGAATACTCGATGGATGCCACTGGACATGGACCGGTACCTGGACGACCTCGATCGTGACGGCCGCGCCTTTCTCGAACTGGCCCCGCTGGCGCTCGACCAGCCCGTCGATCACTGCCCCGGATGGGATGGCGCAGCGCTCGCGTCCCACCTCGGCCGCGTGTGGCACTCGATGGCGATGCACGTGTCGCGGCGAGCCACCGAGATGATCCCTGCCGACGAGGTCCCGAGGCCGCCGTCGGGCGATGCGTTGA
>JAOTZB010000315.1 GCA_029861625.1 Acidimicrobiia bacterium | reverse complement strand
GTACGCGAACCGCGTGTTCTCGGTGATCGAGCCGTCGGTGAGGTCGAGGTCCTGGGGATCGGTGTCGCCCGGGTCCGTGCCGCTGGGGGGTGGCACGTTCTCGATGAGCGTCCCCTTCATCGACAGCGCCGCGGCTATCACCGGCTCGGCGCTCTTGTTCAGGTCGATGAGCTTCGCGTAACAGCCGTCTTCGAAGTTGGAGATGCCGGTGTCGGTCCACACATGTTCGTCGTCACCGATGAGCAGGCGGTCCGGATCGGCCGACAGCGTCGTCTTTCCCGTACCGGAGAGCCCGAACAAGATGGCGCTGTCGTCGTCGGGCCCGACGTTGGCCGAACAGTGCATCGAGAGCTGGCCCTTGGCCGGCAGTATGAAGTTCATGGCCGTGAACATCGTCTTCTTGTTCACACCGCAGTAGTCGGCTCGTCCGAGCACCAGCCCGACCCGTTTGGCGATGTCGATGATCACGGCACGGTTGCTGAGCGTGCCGTCGCGATCGGGGTCGCAGTGGAACGACGGGACGTTGATGAGCGTCCACCCCGTCTCGGCCCGGTCGGCATCGTCACGAACGCCTGCCGGGAACATGATGTTGCAGAAGTACGCGTGGGTGGCGAACTCGCCGATGAACCGGTACGGCTCCGCGAACTCAGGGTCCGAGCCACAGAACACGTCGGTGACGTACAGCGGGTTCTGGCGCTCGTTCAGGTGGGCGACGACCCGAGGGAGGAGCGCGTCGAACGCGTCGGGGTCGAACTGCTTGAACTCGGGCTTCCACCAGACATCGTCGATGATCTCGGGTCGGGCGACCGCGAAGGTGTCCTGGACCGGACGGCCGGTGCACGAGGGATCGGAATAGAAGATCAGCGGGCCGTCGAGACCGAGTGAGGTGGCGTACGCCTTCTGCTCGGTGTCGGGACCGTCGGGGTGGACGCGTCCCCGGTCGTAGGCGATGGCGGCCTCGAACAGCTCATCCTGGCTCAGCCCGTACCGGTAGCTGTTCGAACGAAGCCCGAACTGACGGTCGAGTTGTCCGGCCAGGGATGGCATGGGCATGGTCATGTGTCCTCCGACGTCATTGTCGTGCGGCACCCGATGCAGGCGCCTATTGGAGGAAGTCGGGTGTCCCCATGTCGATCTCCGAGCCCAACCGGAGCCTCGTCGCTCGGCCCTCGTCATTGAGGTCGAACAGCACCCGTTGGCCTTGCCGGAGCATGCGGAAGACCGATCCCTCCAGAGCATCGGCGGCCAGATCGTGTTCCGAGAAGTCGGTGTCACGCATCACCACGCCATCGCCGCTGGCGGGATCGTATGACTTGATGACGCCTTGCACCGCTGCTTCGTCCTCCGAAGTGGTCACGTTACAGCGATTGACACTACCGCCGCGCGCCCCTGACGGCGAGCCATGCCCCGGTCCGATCGGTGGCGGCACCGTCTCGGACCATGGGCCGGGGTCAGGCCCGGATAACATCGTCGGCGATGTCAACCGACTCTGTCTCCGACGCGCCTGTCGTGGCACTCGAAGCCTTCGCCGTCGGCGACGTCACTGCCGTCATTGCCGCGTTCCGCGACGCCCTCGTTGCCCACAAGGACCGCATCAACGTGCTGAACGTGTATCCCGTCCCCGACGGCGACACCGGCACGAACATGTCGTTGACGCTCTCGTCGGTTGTCGACGAGCTGCGCGATGCCGGACCCTCCATGACCGAAGTCATGAAGGCGATCTCGCACGGCTCGCTCATGGGCGCCAGGGGGAACTCCGGGGTGATCCTGTCGCAGATCCTGCGGGGTGTCGCCGGCGTTGTCGCCGACCACGACGAGATCGACGCGCCACTTCTCGCGCACGCGTTGAGCGCTGCCACCACTGCTGCCTACGGCGCCGTGATGCGACCGGTCGAGGGCACCATTCTCACGGTGATCCGCGAGATTGCCGACGAGAGCGAGAAGGCGGTGGCCGACGGGGCCGGGTTGATCGAGATGCTCGACCGGGCCCACGCAGCCGGCACCGACTCGCTCGCCCGCACGCCGGAGCTGTTGCAGGCGTTGGCCGACGCGGGCGTGGTCGATGCCGGCGGCGCGGGGTTGCTCTTGTTGATCGACGCCATGCTCACCGTCGCGGACGGTCGCCCCCTGCCCGAGCCACCGCTCACGGTCGGGCCGGTCACGGGTGGGCACGGCGACCACGCGCACGATCATGGCGGCGACGAGGTGAGCGAGCTCCGGTACGAGGTCATGTACTTCCTCGAGGCGGCGGACGAGTCCGTCGACGGCTTCATGCAGGTCTGGGCCGGCATCGGTGACTCGATCGTCGTCGTGGGCGGCGACGGGTTGTGGAACTGTCATATCCACTGCGATGACATCGGTGCGGCGATCGAGGCGGGCATCGAGATCGGACGCCCGAGCCAGATCCGCGTCACCGACCTCGTCGAGCAGGTCGACCACCTCGAATCCGTCGACACCCCGGATCTCGTCCCTGGTGTCGCGCTGAACACGTCGGCCGACGTCACGACGGCGGTCGTCGCGGTCGCCGTCGGTGACGGCGTCCGCCGCATCTTCGAGTCCCTCGGAGTCCAAGCCGTGGTCACGGGCGGTCAGACCATGAACCCCTCGACCGAGCTGCTGTTGCAGGCGGTCGAGCAGGTCAGCGCCGACGAGGTCGTGATCCTGCCGAACAACAAGAACATCATCGCCGTCGCCGAGCAGGTCGACGGTGCGACCGACAAGTCGGTGGGCGTGGTGCCCACCCGTGGCATCGCCGAGGGTTTTGCCGCCCTGTTGGCATACGACCCGCAGGCCGGCCGCGACGACAACGTCGAGTCGATGCTCTCGGCCGCGTCGGCTGTCGACGCCGGAGAGATCGTCCAGGCCGTGCGCGATTCGAAGAGCGAGGCCGGCGACATCCGTGCCGGCGAGTGGATGGCCATCACCAGGGCCGGCATCACCGCGGTTGCGCCGACCATGGTCGAGGCGACCTGCGCCATGCTCGAGGGCCTGGTCGGCGACGAGCACGAGATCGTCACACTCATCCGCGGCGTCGACGCCGACGACGACACCACCGAGAAGGTCGTCGCCTGGCTCGAGACCAACCATCCCGACATCGAGGTCGAGGTCCACGACGGGGGCCAGCCGATGTATCCGTTCTACGTGGGGGTCGAGTAGCGGCGGTGACCGAGGCCGGCGACGCGCTCACCCTGGCCGATCTCGACCGGAAGCCGGTCACCGATCTGGTCGGGGTCGGCCCGAAGAAGTTGGCGGCCCTCGCCGCCGCCGGCATCGACTCGATGCTCGACCTGTTGTTGCACTACCCGTTGCGGTACATCGATCGCACGCGGCAGGCGGCCATCGACGACCTGGTGGTCGGCGACGAAGCGATGGTCCTGGTCGAGGTCCGGAACGTGGAGAGCAGGCGGACCCGCAACCGTCGCACCATGGTGACCGTCGACGTCACCGACGGGTCGGGCCGCCTGTCGCTGACGTTCTTCAATCAGCCCTGGCGCGCCAGACAGCTCGTCGTCGGCACCCAGGCCGTGGTGTTCGGGAAGGTCGACACGTATCGCGGGCGGCGCCAGATGGCGAACCCGGTGGTCGATCTGGTCGGCGACAAGACGGGCCGCATCGTGCCGGTCTACCCCCAGTCCGACAAGGCCGGGCTCTACAGCTGGGACGTCAACGAGTGGGTTGCGCAGGTGCTGCGTCGGTCGGCCCGACGCGGCCTCGCCGACCCGGTGCCCGACGAGGTGCTGGCCCGCTGGGATCTTACCGATCGTGCGACGGCCATCCACGGGATCCACGAGCCGGCGACGATGAACGATGTCGACATCGCGCGCCGTCGGCTGGTGTTCGACGAGCTGTTGCGGATCCAGTGCGAGCTCGTGCGGCGCAAACGCCTGCTCGAGGCCACCGAGTCCGGGATCGAACACGACGGATCCGGTCTGCTGCTCACTGCGTTCCACGACCGGCTGCCCTTCCCCCTGACCGATGCCCAACAGCGCACCATCGGCGAGATCGTCGACGACCTCGTCGCGCCGGCGCCGATGCACCGCCTCCTGCAGGGCGACGTCGGGTCGGGCAAGACGGTCGTGGCTGTCTCGGCGTTGCTCGTCGCGGTGCAGGGCGGGCATCAGGGCGCGTTCATGGCTCCGACCGAGGTACTGGCCGAACAACATCACGCCGGCGTGCGTGAGCTGCTCCAGGGCTTCAGCGTGCCCGACCCGGACACCTTGCTCGGCGAACGAGAGCTACGAGTCGCGCTGTTGGCCGGCAGGGTCGGCGCGGCCGAGCGACGGCGCATCCTGGCCGAGCTGGCTGCCGGCGCGATCGACATCGTCATCGGCACGCACGCACTGATCCAGGAGAGTGTCGAGCTCCGCTCCCTCGGCGTGGTCGTGGTCGACGAGCAGCATCGCTTCGGTGTCGAACAGCGGGCCGCACTCCGGGACAAGGCCGCGGGTGGCGTCATGCCCGACGTCTTGGTCATGACCGCCACGCCC
>JAOTZB010000047.1 GCA_029861625.1 Acidimicrobiia bacterium | reverse complement strand
CACGCCCGGGCACCGGCAGATGAACCGCTCACCCAAACGAGCGTACGAGCAACACGACCGCAGAGATCCCGAGCATGACGGCGATGAGCCGGTCGAAGCTCCGAGAGCTGAGTCGGTCCCGGAGTCGGGTACCGAGGGGAACGGCGGCGAGGGCCGGGCCGCAGGCGAGGAGCGTGGCCAACCAGAGCCCACTCAGCTCGTCGCCGGCGACGAGCACCACCAGCTGAGCGGTCCCGGCCAGCGCGAACAGGACCGTGACCGACAGTATGAACCCCTGACGGTCCAACCGGTAGCTGTGGATCCAGGTGCCGACGAGGGGCCCGGAGATCCCTATCGAACCCTGCAGGAACCCGCCACCGAGCCCGACGACGGGCGCCCAGCGGCGGGAGACCTCGGGCGGGATCGCCCGATCGGGTGTCCGGAAGAACAGCACGACGTACCAGAACACGGCGACGGCCAACAACACGACCAGGGGTTCGTCCGGCACGGTGACCAACAGGAGCGTGCCGAGCACGGCGCCGACCACGCCGGCACTCCCGAGCACAGGCAGGTCGCGGGTCGAACGAAGGTGGGAACGCTCGCGCCACGCGAGGACGGCGTTGAGGAGCAGATTCGGCAGCGCCGTGACGATCACTGCTTCCTCGAGACCGATGAACAGCGAGATCGTCGGAACGGCGACGAGCGGCACGCCCATTCCGGTGATGCTCTTCAGCAACGATCCCGAGCCGATCGCGACCAGGATTATGACGATCTCGGTTCCGCTCACGGAACCGCGATGGTAAGTGGTACCGGGATGGGCCGCGGATTCAGGTGGCGATGAGCATGCCGCCGTCGACGACCACGACCTGGGCGGTCGTCAAGTCGCTGCCGGCGATGAGCCCCAGGATGGCGTCGGCGACATCGTCGGGCTCGCACACGGCCTTGAGTGGCGCCCGGTCCGCCGCTACATCCCTGACGAAGTCGTGGACGTCCTCGCCCTGGCCCTCGATCCACCAGCGACCGGTGACGAAACCCGGGGCCACCGCATTGACCCGCACCTCGGGTGCGAGCACCCTGGCCATCGTGACGGTCAGGTTGTTGAGCGCAGCCTTCGACGCACAGTAGGGCAACGAGCTCCCGACACCAGCGACGCCCGACACCGACGACACGTTGACGACCTCGGCGCCTCCGTCGGCCCGCAGGCGGTCGGCCGCGGCACGCATCATCTGGAAGGGCCCGATGCAGTTGACGGCGAAGATCCGCTGCCAGTCGTCGGCATCGGTCCCGTCGAGATCGTCGTGGGGGACGAACACCGTGGTACCCGCGCTGTTGACCAGCACGTCGAGGCGACCGAACGCATCGACGACCGAGTCGACGACCCGCCGGCAATCGGCATCATCGGCCACGTCGCCCCGGACGGCGATCGCATCGACACCCGCGTCCCGCGCGAGCGCGGCCGTCTCGTCGGCCGCATCGGCGGAACGGCTGTAGTTCACCGCCACCGAACAACCACGGGACGCGAGCTGGAGTGCGGTGGCACGGCCGATACCGGTGCCCCCACCGGTGACGAGCGCCGCCCTGCCTGAGAGCTCCATGGCCGCAACCTAGCCTCACGAGCACGACAACTGCGTGGTCGACCGGGCAGACTGTCTGCCGCCGACGAGCTCCTCCAGGGGGAAACATGTTGCACAGTCCGTTCGACGACGTCGAGATCCCCGATGTCGCGCTGACACCGTTCGTGCTCGAGCACGCCGCCACCCGCGCCGACGCACCGGCACTGATCGATGGCCCGTCCGGGCGCACGATCACTTACGGCCAGCTGGCCGACATGGTCCATCTCGTCGCAGGCGGACTGGTGGCACGGGGCTTCGAGAAGGGCGACGTCATCGGCGTGATGCTCCCCAACATGCCCGAGTACGCGCTCGCCTTCCACGGGCCCGCGCTGGCCGGCGGCGCAGCCACGACCATCAACCCCACCTATACCGCGGAGGAGGTCAACCATCAGCTGACCGACTCGGCGGCGAAGTCGCTGGTCACCATCGAGATGTTCCTCGAGACGGCCAAGGAGGCCGCCAAGGGCACGGCCGTCGAGGAGATCTTCGTCGTCGGCGAGGCCGACGGCGCCACACCGTTCGCATCGCTGCTGTCGGGCGACCGGCTCGACCGACAGGTTCCGGTCGACCCGACGAACGATGTCGTCGTGCTGCCGTATTCGAGCGGCACGACCGGGCGCTCGAAGGGAGTGATGCTGACACACCGCAACCTGGTGGCAAACCTCATCCAGACCGCCAGCCCGATCGAGATCGCGAGCCACGATGCCTTCGTGGCCGTGCTGCCCTTCTTCCACATCTACGGAATGCAGGTCTTGATGAACCTCGGGCTGCGCCACGGGTGCAAGGTCGTCACCGTGCCCCGGTTCGACCTCGAGCAGTTCCTTCGCCTCAACCAGGACGAGAGGGCGACGTGGGCGTTCGTCGTCCCGCCGATGGTGCTCGCCCTCGCCCACCATCCCATGGTCGATCAGTTCGATCTGACGGGTCTGAAACGGATCTTTTCGGGCGCAGCGCCCCTGGGCGGCGAGATCGCCGACGCCGCATCGGCCCGGGTGGGCGCCACGGTGGTGCAGGGCTACGGCATGACCGAGCTGAGCCCCGTGAGCCATGCCTTTCCCGAGAACTTCACCGAAAAGACCGGTTCGGTCGGTCAGCTCCTTCCCAGCACCGAGGCCCGTATCGTCGACGACGCCGGCGACGACGTGTCGCTCGGCGAACGGGGCGAGCTGTGGATCCGGGGGCCGCAGGTGATGAAGGGCTATCTCGAGAACGCAGCGGCAACGGCTGCCACGATCGACGACGACGGCTGGCTCCACACCGGCGACGTCGCCGTCGCCGACGAGGACGGGTACTACTGGATCGTCGACCGGCTCAAGGAGCTCATCAAGTACAAGGGCTTCCAGGTCCCGCCGGCCGAGCTCGAGGCGTTGCTCATCACCCACGAGTCCATCATCGATGTCGCCGTCATCGGCGTGCCCGACGACGAGGCCGGTGAACTGCCGAAGGCGTTCGTGGTCGTGAACCCGGGCGCCGAGCTCTCGGCGGCCGATGTCCAGGAGTTCGTCGCCGGCCACGTCGCTCACTACAAGCAGATCCGCATGGTCGAGTTCATCGACGAGATCCCGAAGTCGGCGTCGGGCAAGATCCTGCGCCGCTTCCTGCGCGACCAGACCTAGTAGTCGATGCCCTTCTTGGCCACGATGCCCGAATCGTACGCATGCTTGACATGGCGCATCTCGGTGACCGTGTCGGCGATGTCGATCAGCGCCTGAGGCGCGTCGCGGCCGGTGATCACGATGTTGACGTGATCGGGTCGGCCGGCGATCGCCTCGAGCACCGGCTCCGTCTCGATCCAACCCCAGGTGAGCAGGTAGGTCAGCTCGTCGAGGATCACGAGACGGTGCTCGCCGGCCTCGATGACGGCTTTCGCCGTGTCCCATGCGGCCCGGGCGACCGCCTGGTCGTGGGTCAGATCATCGGAGTCCCACGTGAATCCCTCGCCGAGCGACTGCCAGTCGACACCGAGCCGGCGCCCGATCTTCTCCTCTCCCACCTGCCAGTCGCCCGACTTCACGAACTGGAGCACTGCGACCTTCCAGCCCTGGGCGAGTCCTCGGATCATCACGCCGAATGCAGCAGTCGACTTTCCTTTCCCGTCGCCGGTGTTCAAGAGGACGAGCGACTTCACCGTTCGACCGCCGTCGCGCCGAGGATCCTCGGTGGGCGGCGTCTCGACCGTCGGATCGTCGCTCATGATCGTTCCTTCCGGCGACGAGGGATGACGATGACACCCTCGCCATCGTCGATGACCTCGACCTGAGCACCGTAGTGATGCCACAACAGCTCGTGATCGAGCACGTCGCGGGGGCTACCGGACGCCACGACCCTGCCATCTGCCAGTAGCACCAGCCGGTCGGTGTACTGCCCGGCGAGCGTCAGGTCGTGCAGCGTCGTGATGACTGCGAGCCCGGCGTCTGCTCGCAGATCGTCGACGAGCTCGAGGACCTCTTGTTGATGCCCGATGTCGAGCGATGTCGTCGGCTCGTCGAGCAGGAGAACGGGCGCATCCTGCGCGAGCGCCCGCGCGACGAACACCCGCTGCCGCTCCCCTCCCGACAAGGTGTCGAGCTGCCGATCGGCGAGCGTCTCCAGCCCGAGTCGTTGCAGAACGGCCGTTGCGATCCGGATGTCGTCGCCGCCGATGGCGAGGCCGCGCGGAAGATGAGGGGTGCGCCCCAGCAGGACGTAGTCGAGAACCCGCACCCGATCGGGCACCACCGGCGACTGGGCGACGAATGCCACCCGGCGGGCCCGTTGGAGCGGGCTGAGACGGGTCGCATCGACGCCCGACAGCCGGACGACCCCCGTGTATGGAACGAGTCCGAGCAGGGCACGGAGCAGCGTCGATTTGCCGGCACCGTTCGGTCCGATGACGGTGACCCAGTCCCCGGCCGCCACCGACAGGTCGACGTGCTCGACGATGTCAGCCGACCCGATGCGGACCCCTACGTCGGCGCACTCGATCGCAACGGTGGTTCCCGTCGTGGTCGCGTCGGGGTCGTGGTTCAGCTCGGTGGTCACCGGAACGTCACCGCTCGTGTGCGGAGGATGAACAAGAAGAACGGCGCACCGAAGAAGGCCGTGACCACGCCGATGGGCAGCTCGGCGGGCTGTTCGACGGTGCGAGCTCCGAGATCGGCCAACGCCAGGAACGCCGCGCCGAAGAGGAACGACAACGGCACGACAACCCGGTTGCTCGTGCCGAATGCGAGTCGGACGGCGTGGGGGACCACGAGGCCGACGAAACCGATCAGACCGCTCACCGACACCGCGGCGGCCGCCGCGAGCGAGGCCGCGACCAGCACGAGCAGCCGCACCCGTTTCGCGTTGACACCGAGGGTCGCGGCTTCGTCGTCACCGACCGCCAACACGTCGAGGGTGCGGCGGCTCCACAACAACACGGCTGTCGACACGGCGGCATACGGCAACAACAAGAGGACCTCGTCCCAGCCACTCGTACTGAGCCGGCCGAGGATCCAGGAGAACACCTGCCGGATGGTGTCGGTATTGCGGCTCTGCACGTAGGTCTGCAGCGCGGTGAAGAAGCTCGCCACGGCGACTCCTGCGAGCAACAGGCTCACCGTTGATGCACCACGACGACCTGATCCACCGACCGCGAACGTCATGACGACCGCCGCGAACGCGCCGGCGAACGCCGCGATGGGGACCGCATCGAAGACACCTGACGCGTCACCGGCGCCCGACACGAATGCGATGGTCGCGCCGAGGCCGGCGCCGGCCGCGATGCCGAGCAGGTAGGGGTCGGCGAGCGGATTCCGGAAGACGCCCTGGTAGGCCGCACCCGATATCGCCAAGAGCCCGCCGACCAGGAGACCGAGGACGACTCTCGGCAGCCGTATGTCCCACACGATCGCGGCCTCGGTGGGTGTCAGCCCGGATTCGACATCGATGCCGGGCACGTGATCGAGCAGCTCGAGCGCCACTCGATCGAGGCGCAGCGAGACCGGTCCGAGACCGACGCCGAGGACGAATGCCACGGCGATCGCGATGACGCCCGCGCCCAGCCAGCTCGCCCTGAGGCGGACCGGCTGGGCGGTGGTCATGATCAGTTCACCTCGGCCGGGGTGATCGCATCGGTGATGGTGGCGAAGAACTCGACGATGCGGGGCCCCCAGCGGGATGCGATGTCGTCGTCGAGCTCGATCACGCGGCCCTCGCGTACGGCTGTCAGCTCGTCCCAGCCCGGCCGGGCAGCCACCGTCGACGCATCCTGGCCACAACACTTCGTGTCGGCCAGGAAGATGAAGTCGGGGTCTTGTTCGAGGATGTACTCGACCGAGAGCTGCGGGAAGCCGAACCCGTCGACGTCGGCTTCGTCCGCGATGTTCACCAGCCCCGCCATGCTGTACACGGACCCGATGAAGGTGGCCGAGGTCGCCGAGAACAGAGTGTCGTCGAGCTCGTGATAGTAGGTGGGCGCGGGATCGAGGTCGGTCGTGGCCGCCGCCAGATCGTCCAGGTCGGCTCGCATCTGCACCTCGAGCGCGGCGGCCTCGTCCCGGTGCCCCGTCACGATGCCGAGCTGTTCCATCTGGGCATAGGTGTCGTCGAGCGTGTTCGCCGAGAAGTGCTGCATCGCCGGTATGTCCAGCGCCGTGAGCGCCGAGACGACATCGCCGGGGTCGAAGGACATGATCACGAGATCGGGCTCGAAGGTCGCGATCGCCTCGACGTTCGGCTCGAACCCGCTCAGGTCGGTCGTCGGCGCCTCGGGCGGGTGGTCGGAGAACTCGTCGACCGCGATGACCTGGTCACCGGCACCGATAGCGAAGAGGATCTCCGTCGATGCCGGCGAGATCGAGATAATGCGCCGTGGCATGGCGTCGATCACGACATCGACCCCTGACGAATCGGTGATGGTGACCGGGAAGGAGGCCGGTGCCTCGGGCACCGTGCCACTCGTCGCGATGCCGTCGGCGCCGCTGCTGCTGCACGCCGCTGCCGCGAGCGCGAGGAGCGCGGCCAGCGCGACGAGTGCGAGTCGGGATCTGTCGAACAAGAATCCTCCTGTCGGTCGAGTGCACGCTCGGCCGACAGAGGAGCTCTGTCGAACCAAACCCTTCCTCGAGGGCTTCATCGGTTCGTCGACGCTGCGAGCTCGACCGGACTCACCTCGCCGAGCGAGGTTCTACCGTTGCGGGACAGTGCCGGGATTCCACCGGACTTCGGACTCACGCCGTGGTGACGTTCCCGAATGCTACGGCAGCAGTCGGCGCACTGCTACCCGATCCCTCGTGGGAGGTCGGCGAGTCGGCGGCCGCGGATGGCGCCGATGGTCGCGCCCGGTCCACTGGTGCCCGCGCAGTACGGTTTCGGCATGCGCCTGGTCCGTCAGCCGATCGATGTGACCCGGCGGCGCATCGCGGGAGAGGTCAGGCGGATGCTGGCCGGCTCGGCCGACGCACAGCGGGCACCTTCGGTCCGCGAGCCGGGCGACGAAGGACTCTTCGGACGGGAGTCCTCGGCGTGGATCGTCCACAGCGACCTGTCATCGCTCGTCGGCGGCATCCGGGCGCTGCTCCTACAGACGCTTCATCCACCCACCATGGCCGGCGTCGCCGACCACTCGAGCTACCGGGACGATCCGCTCGGCCGTCTCCAGCGGACCGGCTCGTTCCTCGGACGAACCGTTTTCGGACCGACCGACGACGCCGAGATGGCCATCGCACAGGTGAGAGCGATCCACGACCGGGTCACCGGGACCACACCCGGCGGCGAACCGTACGCAGCCAACGATCCGCATCTGCTCACCTGGGTTCACGTCACCGAGGTCCAGAGCTTCCTGGCCGCACACCAGCGCTACGGATCGGTTCGGCTCTCGGGCGACGACGCCGACCGCTATGTCGCCGAGATGGCGACCGTCGGCCTGCGGTTGGGCATGCTCGACGCACCGCTCACGGTCGCCGAGCTCGACGCCGTCGTCGAGTCGTACCGTCCCGAGCTACGCATCGATGCCCAGGCTCGTGACGCCATCCGGTTCCTCATGATGCCGCCCCTGTCGTTCGTGGCGCGGGGACCGTATGTGCTCCTGTTGGGCGCCGCCACCGCGCTGTTACCGCGCTGGGCCCGCATGAAGCTGCGCCTACCGCTCGCGCCCGGCGTCGATCCACTCCTGATCCGGCCGGCGGCGACAGTGCTGTTGCGCACGCTGGGATGGGCGCTCGGCGCCTCGGCGTCTCCTCCCGATGCCGTTGGAGACGGCGATGACGCGGCGGCGGACATGCCGAGGACGACCTCGTCGCGCTGATTTCACTCTCCGCCATGCTGCCGACCGACGACCACGGATTGCCCCAGACCTGACGATTGGCCCGGGCTCGGGGTGTTCGGCGAACCTACAGGACGACGATGACACTGACCTTTCCACTCGACCAAGACGAGACGGCGCACTATCGGCGCGAGGGTTGGCTCTTGGTGAAGGAGATCCTCGGAGCCGAGGATCTGGCCGAGCTCGACAGGGCCGTGGGAGAAGTCGCCCAATCGGCGCTCAGCGGCGGTGAGGCCGCCGGACACATCGAGCTGGAGCCCGCGGACACGGGAACCCAGCCCGCGGTGCGGCGCATTCTCCATCCCTACGAACGACACCCGGCCTTCCGCTCGATCGCACACGACCCGCGCATCGTCGACCGAGTCGAATCCCTGCTCGGGCCCGACCTCGACCTTCAACACGGCAAGCTCAACTGGAAACCGGCCCGGGTCGGATCGCCGGTCGAGTGGCACCAGGATCTGGGCTACTACCCCCACACCAACGACGGTGTGTTGGCGGTCCTGATCTACATCGACGACGCGACCGAAGCCAACGGCTGCGTCCAGGTGCTGTCGCGCCGACACCGGGAGTATCTCGATCATGGGACCCCCGGCGGCGATTTCGCCGGTCGAATCGCCGAGCAGGTTCTTCCCGATGTCGAGCCTCGGTTGCTACCCGCGCCAGCCGGCAGCGCGATCTTCCTGCATGGATTGACGCCACACGCCTCGCTGCCCAATCGCTCGCATGCCGACCGGCGCACGCTGATCTTCGCGTACCGCGCGGGAGACGCCTACCCGCTCTTCTATGGCACGAGAACCGTCGACGACGAGGCAGCGCCGCGGCCCGTCCGTGGCGAGCGGGCCCGCCACGCTCGCTTCGGCGGACCGCCGCCGATCGTCCCGCGGATCGATGGCACCAGTTCGCTCTACGATCTGCAGGCCGGCAGCGCAGCGCCCGACTGACCGGGTCGGCTCAATACATGAGCATGGCGCCACTGACGTTGATGGTGGCGCCACTGATGAACGAGGCGTGGTCGCTGGCCAGGAACACCACGGTGCCGGCGAGCTCCGCCGGGTCGGCCACTCGGCCGAGCGGCGTCGCGGTTCGGAGGCTCTCGAGCACCTCGGGCTGAAGACCGTCCATCAGCATCGGCGTGTCGACCATTCCAGGCGACACCGCGTTGACGGTGATCTGGTCGGGGCCGTACGTCCGTGCCAGCCCCCGCACCATGGACACGATCCCACCCTTGGAGGCCGAGTAGACGACCGACCCCCCGAATCCGCCGGTCCACCAGCCCTGTGAGGTGAACGCCACGATTCGACCGCCCTCACCCTGGTCCTTCATGGCATCGGCCGCCGCACGACAGAGGAAGAAGCCGGCCTTCAGGTTGGTGTCGACCTGGAAATCCCAATCGGCCTCGGTTACTTGGTCGATCGAGTCGCGGCGGCGAAGGACCGCGGCCAAGTGGGCCAGAACGAAGACGTTGCCCAGCTCCGAGCGAGCACGCGCCACGAGCGCGTCATGGCCGTCGATGTCGGTGAGGTCGGCCCCCACCGCGATGTGGCCGTCACCATCGAGGCCGGCGACCACCTCGTCGACCGCGGCCTGGTGGAGATCTACCGCCATGACCCTCGCGCCGGTCGACGCGAACGCGTCGACCACCGGCCGACCCATGCCACCGGCGGCACCGGTCACGATCACGCCTCTGCCTTCGAGTCCAGCGCCCACGCTCCAGGTCATGACTCGCTCCGATATCGCTCGACGACTTCCTCGAGGACCTCGATCCCCAGACCAGGCCCGGTCGGCGGATACACCCATCCATCGAGGTGGCCCGCCGGCGTCGTGACGAGCTCGTGTTGCATGGGGTTGTCGAGCGGTTTGAGCTCGAACAGCTTGCAGGCCGGACTACTGAAGCTCACGGCCAGGCTGGCCGCGCCGACTATGGCCGACGACCAGGAGTGAGCGTTCGCCTGTCGACCGTACTGCTCGACTCGGTCGGCAACCCGCTTGAACCCGGTGATGCCCTCGGCCCGACCAGGGTCGCATCCGACGACATCGACCGTGCCCGTCGCCAAAACCCGCTCGAAGCCCTCGACGGTCCACTCCTTCTCGCCATACGCCATGGCGGTTCTGGTCTTCGACCTCAACGTGGCGTACCCCTCGGGATCCCACGCACCGAGTGGCTCCTCGATCCACATGATGTCGAACTCGTCGAACGCTTGAGTGCGCTTCACCGCGGTGGGCACGTCCCACTTGATCGCCCATCCGAGGTCGATCATCAGACTCTTGTCGGGTCCAATTGCCTCGCGCATCGCCCCCACGTACGCGACGTCGCGGTCGTGTTCGAACCCCAGACGGGCGTCGCCTCGCTTCCCGAACCCGACCTTCATGCCTTGCAGGCCGGTCGACAACCACTCGAGCGCTTCGTCGGCCATCTCGGGGATCGACTCGTAGTGGGCGTGGGACGAGGCGACCGCAGGCAGCCGCTCGTGAACGGCACCGCCCAACAACTCGAGGACGCTGCGGTCGAGCACCTTGCCCTTCAGATCCCAGAGGGCGATGTCGATGGCCGCAATCGCGAACGACGCAATGCCACCGGCGTAGCCGTACCACCAGGCTCGATCCTTCAGCGATCGATGAATTGCGTCGGTGTTCACCGGATCCTGACCGATGACCAGCTCGGCCATGCCTTCGATGACGGCCTTGGTGGCCAGGTTCGACTCGGGCCACATGGTGACGGACTCGCCCCATCCGACCACACCGTCGTCGGTCGTGATCCGAACGAGACACAGGTGGCGGAGCGCATTGAAGTCATTCGGTTCCGGATAGTTGACCGGGATCGCCTCGACCTTCTTGACCTTCACGATCGCTCCTTCGGTACAAGTGCCGTACTAGTTCGGCGGCTGGATCAGCTCGAGGGTGACGCCGTTGGGGTCGCGCAGGTAGCAGGCCTTGGCGCCGGTGTTGGGGCCACTGGTGACGGTGACCGGCGCCGGACTCACCGCCAACCCCCCGGCGTCGATGGCTCGCTGCCAGACCGAGTCGATGTCGATGACTCGAATGGCGATGTGGACGTTGCCGGGGTTGGCCGTTGCCATGTCGTTGGCCTGCTTCTCGGCGACCCGATAGTCGAGGACCTCGAGCATGGCTCCACCGGGCAGCTCGATCATCCCGGCGTCCAACACGACTCCGGGGTATCCGGTCACGTCGGACAGGTACGCACCGTCGAGAGTGCGCCGCCACAGCGGGTCGACCCCGAGGAGTGCCGACCAGAATGCCAATGTCTCGTCGACGTCGGAGACCGTGATGCCGATGTGTTGAAGACACGTGATGTCGGCGACGGTGCTCGCGTTCACCATGTGACCAATCCTCCTCCATAGTTCAGCGATTGCCCCGTTATGTAGCCGGCGTCGTCGGACAGTAGGAACCGGATGTAGCCGGCCAGCTCATCGGGCGACGCGGCGCGTCCGAGCGGTACGCCCGCCAAGCGGGCCGTGGAGAGCTCGTCGGGTGTCATGCCCCGCAGCGGGGCCACCTGCGCCAGTACGGCGTCTTGCATCGGCGTGTCGATGACGCCGGGACAGACGGCATTGACTCGAATGGGGATCGATGCCAGCTCGTAGGCGAAAGATCGGGTCACCGACAGGACCGCCGCCTTGGACGCGGCGTAGACGCCGGCCTCGGTCGTATTGGTGAGCTTGGCCGAGCTCGATGAGAGGTTCACGATCGCCCCACCCGGTGGCATCGTCGGTCCGATGCCCTGGCAGAGGAAGAACGGAGCCTCGGCATTGACGGTGAAGATCGTACGCCAATCCTCGACGCTGAACTCGGTGAGGCTCTTCAACCGGATGATCCCTGCCGCGTTCACCAGGTAGTCGACACCGTCTCCGGCGTCCACAACGCGTCGCCGGTCGCCGAGATCGGCCAGGTCGGCGACCACGACCTCGGCTCCGGCCTCGGCGACAGCACGCAGTCCGAGCTCGTTCACGTCGGTCGCCACCACATCGATGCCGTCAGCCAGGAGTCGCGTCGCGACTGCGGCCCCGATGCCGCTTCCCGCGCCCGTCACGAGCGCTCGACCGGACAGTGCACTGACCACGTTCTACCCTCCCGCTCCAGAGGACTGGAATCGGTTCCAACTGGCAGGCAAGTTATCCGTCCCACCCGACTCGCGCCACGCCGCTTGTCCGCCCGCGCCGGTCCCGGGGGTGAGTTGACCACCGCCGCGGCCTCGGTTAGCTTCGTACAGGAAACGTTTCCGGTCGCAACCTGCACCGGATGGGGAGGGCCCAGTAATGAGAACGAGTCTCCGATGGATGATCACCCTGCTGGTGATCATCTCCTTGATCGCCGCTTCGTGCGGCAGCGACGACGATGGCGATACTGCGGCCGACGACGAGCCGGCGGCTGAGGAGCCCGCAGCCGAAGAGCCAGCCGCCGAGGAACCAGCTGCCGAGGAACCAGCCGCCGAGGAACCAGCCGCGGAAGGTGCAACAGGCACCATCGGTTACATCTCGCTCGGCGACTCCGTCCCCTTCGTGAAGTTGGTCTCCGATTCTGTGGTCGCCGAGGCGGAGGCCGCAGGGCTCGACTTGGTGTTCTGCGACTCAGAGATCGACGCGGCGATAGCCCTGGAGTGCGCGCAGCTCTTCGCGACGCGCAACGTCGAGGTCGTCCTGAACTTCCAGGTCGATCAGGCCTCGAGCCCGGAGATATGTGCCGCCTACAACGACGTCCCGACCATCGCGATCGACATCGTCCAGGAGCCCTGCCAGGTGTCGTTCATGGGAGCCGACAACAACGGCGCCGGCGTCCTCGCCGGCTCGGCGATGGGTCAGTTCATCTCGGACGAATTCGGATGCGAGTACGACGCCTACGTCTCGCTCGAGTCGACCGCTGCAGGCGACGCGAACACCGCGCGCATGGGTGGCTACCGCGAGGGGTTCACCCAGCACTGCCCCCTAGTCAATGAGCGGATCCTCGATGGAGCCGATCGCACGGATAGTGCCCTCGAGCAGATGACCGACCTCCTGCCCGCACTACCCGGCGAGCGGATCGTGGTCGTCGCCATCAATGAGGACGGGATCATCGGTGCGCTCGCCGCGGCTCGCACGCTCGGCCGCGAGAGCGACCTGTACTACTCGGGTCAGGGGACCGATCCGAGCATCTGGTGCGAGGTGCGCGACAACCCCAACTACGTGGCTTCGACGGCGTACTTCCCCGAGCGCTATGGCGAGCTGCTCATCCCCGCCGCACAGGCGATTCTCGCCGGTGAGCCCGTCGAGGAATTGATCTTCACCGAGCACGAGGTCATCACGGCCGAGAACATCGAGGATGTCTACGAAGTGACCGACTGCGGCTGACCCACCAGCCCGACAATCGACCGTGACCGACCCCGCCGAGAAAGATAATCTCACCCTCGACCCCGCAACCGCTCCTGTCGTTGCGACCGTGGGAATCAGGAAGTCCTTCGGCGGGGTCGAGGTTCTCAAGGGAATCGACCTCGAAGCGAGCGGCGGTTCTGTCGTGGCCCTCCTGGGCGAAAACGGAGCCGGCAAGTCCACGCTCGTGAAGATCATCGTGGGCGACTACACACCAAGTGCGGGCTCGATAGTGGTGGATGGCGTGGCTCACTCGGCGCTGACACCCGTCGAGTCGCGTGCCGCCGGGATCTCGATGATCGCCCAGGAGTTCAACGATGCGCCCACCCTGAGCGTCGCCGAGAACATCTCGCTCGGACGCATCCCCCATCGATACGGCGTCGTCAACTGGCGCGAGGTCGATCGGCGAGCACGTGAGGTGCTGAGCTCACTCGAGGCCCATGTCGACATCGGTGCCGACGTTTCGTCGCTCACCGTTGGCGAAAGGCAGTTCGTCGAGATCGCCAGGGCGATGAGCAACGATGCACGGGTGCTGATCCTCGACGAGCCGACCGCCGCGCTGTCCCACCACGAAGCCGAGGTCCTCTTCAGCCGCATCAGACGGCTCCGCGACCAGGGCAAAGCGATCATCTACATCACTCACCGGCTCGACGAGGTGTTCGCCATCTCGGATCGCGTTCACGTGCTTCGTGACGGCGACACCGCACTCCAAGCCGACACCGACGCCGTCGATCGCGACCAGCTGGTTGGCGCGATGGTCGGTCGGTACGACCTCGGAAAGGGACGGCCGGCGATGTCCGAAGTGCCGGTAGGCGAGGTCGCACTGCGCTGGCAGGGCGCCTCGAGTCATCGACAGTTCTCCGATATCGACATCGAGGTGCGTCGAGGCGAGGTCGTCGCTCTCTACGGAAAACTCGGCTCGGGCGCCCTCGAAGTCGGCCGCAGCGCGTTCGGACTCGAGCCGATCGATGCTGGATCGCTGGAGGTCGGGGGCGAGGTCGTCGATCTGACCAATCCTGTCGACGCGGTCGCGCTCGGTATCGGATTCCTCAGTGAGGACCGCAAAGTGGGCGGGGCATTCTCGTCCAGACCGGTCGGCGAGAACGTCGCGGTTGCCTCATGGCCACGACTCGCGACAGCAGGACTCCTCACGGCCGACGTCGAGCAGAACGCCCTCGATCGGTGGTTCGACCGGCTCGCCATACGGAGCAGTGGAAAATCCGGACAACCCATGGAGGAGCTGTCGGGAGGCAACCAGCAAAAGGTGCTGGTTGCCCGCTGGCTCGAACGCCACGCCAACGCTCTGGTTCTGCTCGAACCGACCCGAGGTGTCGACGTCGGTGCACGCGCCGACCTGTACGGGGTGCTCCGTCAGCTTGCCTCCGAAGGAGCGGCGATCATGATCGTGACCTCCGACTACGAGGAGGTCGTCGCCGTTGCCGACCGCTCGTATGTCATCGCCAAGGGCCGCACCACCGCCGAGCTCGAGGGCGACGACATCACCATGAACGCACTTCTCGCCCATGCCGGTGGCTGACATGACCGAAACGACGCTCGAAAATGCGGCCCCGGTCAGAGGTCCGGGCGCCCCGAGTCGGCTCAGCCAGCGCGTCGCCGCGCTTCCGGAGACGGCAGCGTTGCTTCTCGTGCTCATCGGGCTCATCGTCTATTTCTCGTTCGCGTCGGAGTTCTTCTTCGACTTCGACAACTTCGTCAACATCGGCCAGAACACCGCCGTCGTCGGCATCATCGCGATGCCGGCCACGATCCTGTTGATCGGCGGCCAGGTGGACCTCTCGGTCGGATCCGTCGCTGGTCTGCTCGGTATGACCATGGCCGTCGCAACGACGGCAACAGATGCGACGACGACGCCATATGGCCTCGGCGCGGGCATCGTGGTTGCGCTGCTGATCACCATTGCCGTCGCACTGGCGATAGGCGTGTTCAACGGCTTCGCGGTGACCAAGATCGGTCTCAACTCGCTGATCGTCACCCTCGGCGGCCTCGCAATGTTCCGGGGGCTCACCAAGGTCCTCGGAGACGGACAGACCATTCGCCTCAACGGATTCGGCGATCTCGGGGTCAGCCGGCCCCTCTTCGACATCCCGACGGCCGTGTACATCTTCCTCGGTGTCTCGGTGGCTTCTCATCTCCTGCTGAAGTACACCGTCTACGGACGCTCCATCTACGCCGTCGGCGCCAATCCCCATGCGGCTCGTCTCGCCGGAATCCGCACCGACCGCGTGCTGTTCATCGCCTTCGTGCTCACCACGCTCGCCACGGCTCTGGCCGCGCTGATCCGTGTCTCGCAGATCGGCAGCGCATCGACCAACGCCGGGAGCGGCTTCGAGCTGACGGTCGTTACTGCGATCATTCTCGGCGGCGCCAGCCTCTCCGGTGGTCGCGGGTCGATCGCCGGCACGTTTCTCGCCCTCCTGGTTCTCAGCACGTTGAGCAACGGTCTCATCCAAACCGACGTGCCATCCTTCTGGATCGAGTTCAGCGAAGGAGCGTTGCTCATCATCGCAGTGTCGTTCGATCGGCTCCGGGTGCGTTTCGCGGCCGGAGGTTGACGCGCCCTTCGGCGTCGACACTGGCTCGGTTCATGCCATGACCCAGCCGCCGTTGACGTCGATGGTGACGCCGTTGACAAACGCTGCAGCATCACCGGCCAGGAAGTTGACGACGTCGGCCACCTCGGCTCCCGTGCCCAAGCGGCCAACCGGAATCTGAGAGACGACCCGGTCGTGCAGCTCGGGCGATCGATCGAACTGATCGACTGCCATCGGCGTGGCAATCGCCCCGGGCGCGACGGCATTGGCGGTGATGCCGGCCCCGCCGTAGTGGCGGGCGAAGCTCCGCGTGAGCGATACCAATCCCGCCTTCGTGGCCGCGTACACGGCCGAGTCGGAGATGCCGCCGGTTCGCGCTCCGATGCTGGCGACATTGATCAACCGACCCCACTCCCGCTCGGCCATGCTCCTCACCAGTCCCTGAGCCAAGAGGAATGGAGCTCGCAGGTTCACTGCCACGGTGTGGTCGAACTCCGGGACCGAGAAGACGTCGATCGGCTTCTCGACCAGAACGGCGGCGTTGTTCACGAGGACGTCGACAGCCCCGGCCGCCTCGATCACCTCGTGGCATACGTCTGCATCCGAGAGATCAGCACGGATGACTGCGTCGAGCCCACGCTGGTCCTGGTCCTTGATGTCAACTCCGATCACCCGCAATCCCGACGCCTGGAGCGCGTCGACACAGGCCCGACCAATGCCTTGAGCAGCGCCGGTGACCAGAGCGGTGCGACGCGGACTCACTCGTCGACCTGTACCGGACCGGCGGCATTGATCGTCATGACGGCCGCCAAGTCCATCTGGAGGTCTATGTGGTGTTCGCCGACCTCGGGTTGCAGCCCGTCGATGATGACAGT
>JAOTZB010000314.1 GCA_029861625.1 Acidimicrobiia bacterium | reverse complement strand
GCACCACGAGGCCGACGGTGAGGAAGATCCCGCGTCGAACCGTCTGGTCGGTCTCGGTGTTGACGAAACCCAGCAGCAGCGACGTGATGCCCGTGATGATGCCGGCGTTCCCGAACGTCATGAGCCACAGGATGATCCGCCGTCGGACCGGATGGTTGATGACGTCCTCGGCCTCAGAGGTGGTGTAGCCGACACCCATCAGGGCCGAGCGGGCCTGGAAGTTGGCCGCGTCGGTCGCCATACCCGTGCCTACGAGGGCGATCGTCGCGAACGCGGGCCGCGGTGATGAAGAGGGTCGCCACGAGCAGCAGCGACAGGACGGCGATCATCGGTGGGGCCCGGGCCGTCAGTCGGCGGGGGTGATGACCACGCCGCGATCGCCGTAGGGGATGCGGTTGCGCTTGACGATGCCGCCGATCGTGCCGAGCAACTTGGTGATGTGGGTCAAGAAGCCGTACTTGGCCTTGATCTTCACTGCGATCGCGTCGAGCTCGGCCCCGGTGACCAGCTCGGCGGTGGCGTCGACGGGTTCGGTGCCCTCCTTGATCCGCCCTCGCGCATCGCTCGGTTGCACTGTGACCCGAGCGGTGTGCGCGAGCCGTTTGGCCTTTCCCGAGCCCGAGCTGGTCCAGAAGCCGATCTTGCCGTCGTCGAGGCCCGCGGCCCAGACAGGCGTCGAGACCGGTGTGCCCGAACGCCGGAAGGTGGTCAACAGGAGGTACTTCTCGTCCGCGAGTGCCATGGCCGGACACTACCGCGCGGCCGTCGGACCGCGGAAAGGTTCGCGGTCAGCGCAGGATCCTGGTCTTGCCGAACAGGTTGCCGTACAGCAGGCGTCCCTCGTCGTCGAGGGTCACCCCGGCGCCCACGGTGTTGAACTGCGAGCCTCCCACGACGTAGTGGAATCTCGACTCGCCGGTGGCCCAGTCGACGGCCTCGATCGTCCACTGCCGGTCGCGTGTACCGCACGTGTACACCAGACCGGCTCCCTCCGACACGAACGGAACCGAGTTCGGCGACGACACCTCGGTGTTCACCCACGCCGACCGCAGCGAACGGGCAACGTGATCCCACTCGAACTTGTGCATGCCATGGGGCGTGTACGCGGGGTCGTGCCCGAGGAAGAACGCCAGCAGCCGTTGGCCCTGCTCGGGGAAGCCCGCCGGAATCGTGGCCGGCTCGTTGTTGACGGTCATTGCGCCGTAGCCCGAGACGGTGATCGACTGCTCGGTCTGGATCGCGGGCAGTTCGGGGTCGCCCATGTCGGCGCGGCCGAGCCCCGCGATGCGCCGCGACGGCGCGCCCGGGAGCTGCTGCCAGTCGTCCGGGATGTCGTCACGCCAGAGCAGCGTGATGTTCACCACGTGGTCACCGTCGCCGATGACGACGAAGCGGTCCTCGTCCGGTCCGAATCCCATCAGCGACGGAGTCGTTCCCGACCCGAGCCCGGTGCCGTTGCGATATTCGGCGACCCACGCGCCGAGCTCGGGGTCGAGCGAGAGCTCGGCGCCGGTCCACACGACGCGATGGGTGTGATCGACCGAGCTCACGTAGATGCCGTTGTCGTCGTCGACGCAGATGCTCGTGCGCACCCACCCGTAACCGGTGTGGCCCCGCTCGGCCTCCATACGGGCGCAGTGTGCGGCCGCTTCCTCGGCGGCGGCGGGGAGCTGGAGCGCGTGATGGGTGGTGAAGTCCCGGCTGAGCGCGACGACCCAGCCGTGGTCGGTCGTCATCACCAACCAGCCGTCGAAGGTGATGTTGACGCCGACGAAGGAACCCTCGATGTGATCGGGCTTGTCCCAGCGGCGCAGCTCGACGATGGGTGACGACGGATCGGTCGGATCGGTCTCACCGTACGCGAGGGCACCGGTCTTGCGGCCGAGGAAGAGCGTGTTCTCGCGATCGACCAGCGCATACACGCCGTCGACGCCTGTCATGTGTGTCATGGCGAGCACGATCGCGTGATCGAGCGCCTCGGCACCGCGGAGCCGGTCCAGCCCGCCGATGGCCGCCTGCATGTCGTCGAGGGATGTGAGCGGCCCATCGGCGAGGTCGAGCGTCGCCAGGATGTCGAGCGTGTCGTAGTCGAGCTTGGCGATCCGGTCCCTGCCATTGCTCCAGATCACCCGCCGACCGTCGGGGTACGGCGAGGAGATCATGCCGCCGAAGTGCCCGGCCCCGAGCCACGCATGTTGCAGGTCGTCGCTGGTGAGTGTCTCCGACGGGCCGGTCGGTCCGGCGAGCGGCGAGTTGTCCTGTTGGTCGCAGCGACCATGGGCGATCGCGTAGCCGCTCGCCGCGAGGAACGGGTTCGCCGGTCCGGCTCTCACGTGAGCCCATCCACCGACGACGGTGGCAACGACATGTCCGATCGAACCACGCGGGATCCGGCCTCCTGCTCGGGGCTTGCTGACACAGTGTCAGCACCGGGCTATATTTCGCCACTGCATCGGGGATCGACAAGGAGCGAAATCCATGACTGATGAGGTCACGGCAAAGTGGCGCGGGATGTCGCGGGTCTTGCGGCTGGTCGCACTACTGGCCGTGCTGGTCATGATCGGGGCCGCCTGCACGAGCAGCTCGTCCGACGACGAGTCCGGCGACGACGAGCCGGGCGACACCGCCGCCGACGATTCGGTTGCCGACGATCCCGCCGCCGACGATCCCGCCGCCGACGATCCCGCTGCCGATGATGGGGCTGCTGGCGATCCCGCTGCTGGCGATGCGGATGCCGATGATGCGGCTGCCGACGACACGACCGACGACACCGGCGGTGGCGAGCTGACCGCGTCGGCCCGGGGTGTCACCCCCGAGAGCGTGTTCATCGGCGTCTCGATGCTCGACTTCGAGTTCCTCGTCGAGAGCAACCTCGCGCCCCAGGGCTGGGGCGACCAGCAGCTCGTCTACCAGACCTACATCGACGATCTCAACGCTCGTGGTGGCATCAACGGGCGCATGGTCGAGGCCATCTACGAGTTCTACAGCCCGCTCGGTACCACCGAAGCCGAGGCGGCCTGTGTCGCCCTGACCGAGGACAACGAGGTCTTCGCGGTGCTCGGCGGCTTCCTCGGCCCGTCCGAGCCGGCGAACACGTGCATCACCGGCACCCAGGAGACAATCCTCATCGGTGGCCGTCAGACCGCAGAGCGACGGGCGGAGTCCAACGCTCCGTGGTTCGAGATCCAGGCGTCGCGCGATCGTCGACTCGACATCTTCTTGAGCCTGCTCGACTCAACCGGACGGCTCGAGGGTGCGCAGGTCGCCGTCGTCGGCGGCATCGCGACCGAAGAGGAGTTCAACTCGTCGGGCGACGTGCTGCGCTCCTTCGGCGTCGAACCGGTCCTCGAGATCCTCAACGACTCGCCGGAGGGCGACATCCCGGCCGAGAACGCGGCATGGGAGGTCATCGCCGAACGCATCCGCCAATCAGATGCCGACACGCTGTTGATCATCGGCAGCACGTCAGCCGCGATCCGGAACGTGTCACTCAACGGCCTCGACGTCGAGATGTGGGCCGTCGACAGCGACAACCTGAACAACCTCGGCGAGTCGGTCGTCCCCGACATGGCCCAGGGCGTGCTGACCGTCACCGGTCTGACCGACGACCAGATCTGGGTCGACCCCGAGACCGAGAAGTGCAAGGAGATCTTCTACGCCGCCAACCCCGACGTCCCGAACAAGCTCCCCAGCGAGTACGCCGAGGGTGAGGACCAGTGGTTCACGCCGATCTACGCCTTCTGCCGCGATGTCAAGCTGCTCGAGCTCCTCGCCACCCCGGCCGGGGCCGATCTCACCCACGAGTCGTTCGCCGGATCCGTGACCGGACTGTCCGAGTTCGCCCTGCCCGGTATCCCGTTCGCATCGCTCGGACCCGACAAGTTCGACGCCGGTGACACGTTCCTGCTCGCCGAGTTCGACGCGACGGCCAGCGAGACCGGCGAGATCGTGCCGATCTCCGACCCCATCGACGTCACGCCCTGATCGCCGAACCCCGAGCAGTCAACGCGCCCCTTCGTGGGCCAACAACCAGCGCTTCGCGTCGAGACCCCCGGCGAATCCGGTGAGCGAGCCGTCACTGCCCACCACTCGGTGGCAGGGCAGGATGATCGAGATCGGGTTCTTGCCGGTGGCCGCGCCGATGGCCCTGGCGGCCTTCGGTCGACCGAGCCGGCCGGCCTGTTCGCCGTAGGTCGACGTCGTGCCGAACCGGATCTCGGCGAGCGCGGTCCAGTTCGCGACCTGGAACTCGGTGCCCCGGAGGTCGAGTGGGACCTCGAACTCCGAACGTGTGCCGGCGAAGTACTCGTCGAGCTGGGATGTAGCGGCTCGTAGCACCGGGTGATCGGTGGCGTCGGTCTCGATGGCGGCGTCGGGCAGTCGCACCCTCGTGGGCTCGTCGTCGGGCCAGAGCACTGCTCGCAGGCCCTTGTCGGTCGCCACGAGGGTGAGCGGTCCGAGGGGTGAGTCGATGATGGTGGTGTAGTGCTGATCGTG
>JAOTZB010000046.1 GCA_029861625.1 Acidimicrobiia bacterium | reverse complement strand
CGAGCCCGACGCCGACGAGCCCGCCGCCGACGAGCCCGCCGCCGACCCGAGCGAGGCCGACGCCGCCGACGCCGCCGAGATGGCACCGGCAGCCGCCGACGAGGTCGTCTCCGAGGACGAGCTGCTCTACGAGAAGGAGGAAGAACCGGCCCCGACGCCCGTGAGCCCCTACGACCGACCGGGCCGCTGGTTCGTCGTGCACACGCAGTCGGGCTACGAGAAGAAGGTGAAGCAGAACCTCGAAGCCCGCATGTCGTCGATGAGCATGGAGGGCCGCATCCACGAGGTCGTCATCCCGATGGAGGACGTCGTCGAGTTCAAGAACGGCAAGAAGGTCGTCGTCCAGAAGAAGGTCTTCCCCGGTTACCTGCTCGTTCGGTGCAACCTCGATGACGATGCCTGGTACGTCGTGCGCAACACGCCGGGTGTCACCGGATTCGTCGGGGCGGGGAACAAGCCGTCGCCGCTCGGCCGACGCGATGTCGAGACATTTCTCGCCGTCAAGGACGACGGCGACGATGCGACGCCGTCGAAACGCAGCAAGCCGAGGCTCCAGTACGAGGTCGGCGAGACCGTGCGGGTCAAGGAAGGTCCATTCGCCGACTTCTCCGGAGAAGTCATCGAGATCAACGAGGATCAGCTCAAGGTGAAGGTGCTCGTCAACATCTTCGGCCGCGAAACGCCGGTCGAGCTCGAGTTCGCACAGGTCGCGAAGCTCTAGGGTCACGCTCCCGGCTCCCCGCGGCCGGGTTGTCGGCGTGGCCCGCGGTCGGCAAACTGTCCCGTCGGCCCATTCCACCACCATCCGAAAGACCGAGAACAGGCATGGCCAAGAAGCAAGTTGTTGCAATCGTCAAGATCCAGATCCCGGCCGGTCAGGCATCGCCTGCCCCGCCGGTCGGTACTGCGCTCGGTCCCCATGGCGTCGCCATCATGGACTTCTGCAAGGAGTACAACGCCAGGACCGAGACCCAGCGGGGCACGATCGTGCCCGTCGAGATCTCGATCTACGAGGACCGCTCGTTCACGTTCATCCTGAAGACGCCGCCCGCGTCGGTGCTCCTGCGCCAGGCGGCAGGAATCGACAAGGCCGCGAACGAGCCGGGTCGCGAGGAAGTCGGCACCATCACCGATGCCCAGCTGACCGAGATCGCGACCGTCAAGCTGCCCGACCTCAACACCGACGACATCGCTCAGGCGAAGCTCCAGATCGCCGGCACTGCCCGCAGCATGGGCATCAAGGTCGCCTAGGAGCTCTGCACCTCGCTGCGGCGAGACCACTCGACGCGGGGAGGACCTCGCCCCGGTCGGGTCACATCCACGAGGGACCCGAAAGGGGAGGCCAATGGCCCCAGGAAAGAAGTACCTCGACGCAACCCGTCGCTACGACCGCGCGGCGTTCCACACGCCCGCCGAGGCCATCGACATCGTGAAGTCGCTGGCCACGGCGGGCTTCGACGAGAGCGTCGATCTCGCGGTGCGGCTCGGTGTCGACCCCCGCAAGGCCGAGGAGATGTTGCGCGGAACCGTGTCTTTGCCCGCCGGGAGCGGCAAGGATGTCCGGGTCGCCGTTTTCGCCCAGGGCGAGCAGGCGACCATCGCACGCGAGGCGGGAGCCGAGCTGGTGGGCTCCGACGACCTCGCGGCCGAGGTCGAGGGCGGAATGCTCGACTTCGATGTCGCGATCGCCACCCCCGACATGATGCCGACCGTCGGCAAGCTCGGCCGGGTACTCGGCCCTCGCGGGCTCATGCCAAACCCCAAGACCGGCACGGTGACCCCGGACGTCGCGAAGGCGGTCGCCGACTTCAAAGGCGGGAAGGTCGAGTACCGCACGGACAAGAACGCCAACGTGCACGTCCCGATCGGAAAGGCCAGCTTCGAGGCGGCGGCGCTCGGCGAGAACTTCGCCGCGGTCGTCGACGAGCTCCTGCGGGTCAGGCCGGCAGGCGCCAAGGGTCAGTACGTGAAGCGGATCTCGATCTCCTCGACGATGGGCCCTGGCGTCGACGTCGACACGTCGAATCTGTGACCCGCTCCCACGACGCGACGGGTTGGCTGTGACCGCCGCTACCCTGCCGACGACAATCAACATCTGATCGCCGAAGATCTCCGGTGCTCCCCCGGGAGCTGAAACGGCCAGTGGCCGGCCCGATGAGGTGAACACTGCACACGACGCCGCGATCTGCGGCGACGTTGGGGCGTTCGTCCGGTCTCCGGCGGGCGCCCGTTGTCGTTTTCGGTGACGGGTTCGGACGATTCGAATCACGAGCCCAGCACGGCAGCGAAGAGAAGGAGGTGCGCATGGAGAATCCACGACCGGAGAAGGTTGCCGTCGTCGATGAGGTGAAGGCCAAGCTCGAGGCGGCGGACGGGGTCGTGCTCACCGGGTACCGCGGCCTCGACGTGCCGGCGATGGCCGAGCTCCGGACCGCGCTGCGCGCCGCGGGCGCCGAGTACAAGATCTACAAGAACACGCTCGTGCGCTTCGCAGCACAACAGGTCGGTCTCGAGCTCGACGAGATGCTCATCGGGCCGACCGCGTTGGCGTTCGTGTCACCGAGCGACGACGGCACGCCCGGCGACGCGGTCGCGCTCGCCAAGGCCCTCGCCGACTTCGCGAAGAGCAACGACTTGTTGATCATCAAGGGCGGCCTCCTCGGCGACGCGCCGATGAGCAGCGCCGAAGTGAAGGCGTTGGCCGGCATGCCACCCCGGGCCCAGCTGTTCGCCGAGTTCGTCGGCGCCGGCGAGTCCTTCTACCAGGAGTTCGCCGGCCTGCTCGACAGCAAGCTCCGTGAGTTCTCCTATGCACTGCAAGAGCTCGTGGACAAAGGCGTGCTGGCACCGGGCGAGGAACCAGTCGAGGAACCGGTGGACGAGCCGGCGGCCGATGCCGACGAGGCCGGTGCTCCCGAGGCCACCGAGTCCGAGGCCGAGGCCGCAGCGACTGCGGTCGAGGAGACAGCCGAAGAGACGGTCGAAGAAACGGTCGATGAATCAGAGGACGCCGCCGCCGAAGTCGGCGACGACAACGAGTCTGCCGACGGCAGCAACGATGAAGCTGCCGATGGCGGCGAAAGTGAGGAGAGCTGATGGCTACCAAGGATGAGATTCTCGACTCGATCGCGGCCATGACCGTGCTCGAGTTCAAGGAGCTCCTCGACGAGTTCAAGGAGCGCTTCGACGTCCAGGCGGCCGCGCCGGTTGCAGCCGTCGCCGCGGCACCGGTCGCCGGCGATGCCGGCGACGAGGCCGAGGAACAGAGCGCGTTCGATGTCGTCCTGACCGCGGCCGGCGACAAGAAGATCCAGGTCATCAAGGAGGTGCGCGGTCTCACGAACCTCGGCCTCAAGGATGCCAAGGAGCTCGTCGACAGCGCACCGAAGCCGGTGCTCGAGAACGTGTCGAAGGAAGACGCCGAGAAGGCGAAGGAGGCCCTAGAGGCCGCCGGTGCCACCATCGAGCTCAAGTAGCGTTCGGCGGCGCCAGCCGCGACGTGATCCGATCGCCGCGGCGGTCCCGGTGTCGGGCCCGCCGCGGTGTCGCGTCCGGGGTCGCTACTGCTTGATGCGGCCGAGATCGAGGCCGCATCGTCGGGCGTTTCCGTTACAGCATCGTCACGATGCTTGACCGGGCGATCTGAATTTCCTACTCTGACCCCCAATTCGGCTGGCTCCGGCCAGCTCCGCGTAAGCCTGCCCGTTGAGGTTGAAGCTTGGGGACTCGCGGGCCTAGACTGACGAACGTCGTGCTCGCTCGTGTTTCCCCCTGGTTTTTCGGCGGGGCTGTTTCGCGTCCGGGTATCGACCGCGTCCTTTTTCCTGCCACCCCCAGGAGTGCAACGTGGGTTCACGCCCGGTCAGCCGTGAGCGCTACTCGTTCGGAAATCTCACCGAGGTTCTCGAGCTTCCAGATCTCATCGCCGTTCAGAGAGAGTCCTTCACCTGGTTCCTGAATCAGGGGCTGGCGGACATCTTCCGCGACATCAGTCCGATCAAGGACTTCTCCGAGACGCTGCAGCTCGAGCTCGAGTTCGATCCCGACGACGAGGATCTGCGCCCGCCCCCGAAGTTCTCGGTCGAGGAGTGCAAAGAGAAGGACATGACCTACTCCGCGCCCATCTTCGTGCGGGCCCGATTCATGAACTCGGCCACGGGTGAGATCAAGGAGCAGACCGTCTTCATGGGCGACTTCCCCATGATGACCGACAAGGGCACCTTCGTCATCAACGGCACCGAGCGTGTCGTCGTGTCCCAGCTCGTGCGCTCCCCGGGCGTGATCTTCCAGCCCGGCGAGCGGTACCGGCTCCGGAACCTCTCGAAGCACCAGCTCGTCACGGGCACGGTGCATCCCTACCGGGGCGAGTGGATCGAGTTCGACGTCGAGCAGAAGCCGGGCAAGGACGTCACGGCCGGCGCCCGGGTCGCCCGCAAGCGGCGTCTCAGCGTATTCACGCTCCTGCGTGCCCTCGGCTACGACGAGGAGAACGAACCCGGTTTCCTCGAGCGGTTCGTCAACCACTTCGACTTCCTCGAGGGCCAGTGGGAGAAGGACAAGGAGGTCGCTCCGACCCAGGACGAGGCGCTCCTCGAGATCTACAAGCGGGTTCGTCCCGGCGAACCGCCGTCGGTCGAGTCGGCTCGTTCCTACTTCCGCAACGCGTTCTTCGAGAGCCGTCGTTATGACCTCTCCCGCGTCGGACGCTACAAACTGAACCGCAAGCTCGGCCCCGAGCTCGACCGGCTCGAGGAGGTCTTCGGCCTCGATCTCGAACGGCCCGATCCCGACTCGGCGACGCTCGTCCCGAGCGAGATGCTGGCCGCAGCGACCTACCTCCTCCACCTGGCCAAGTTCGAGCCGGGCTACCGGCTCGACGATCAGGATCACTTCGCCAACCGCCGCATCCGATCGGTCGGCGAGCTCATCCAGAACCAGGTGCGCATCGGTCTCTCCCGCATGGAGCGGGTCGTGCGCGAGCGCATGACGACTCAGGACGTCGAAGCGATCACGCCGCAGACCCTCATCAACATCCGCCCGGTCGTGGCTGCCATCAAGGAGTTCTTCGGAACCTCTCAGCTCTCGCAGTTCATGGATCAGGTCAACCCGTTGTCGGGCCTCACCCACCGGCGCCGGCTCTCGGCGCTCGGCCCTGGCGGCCTGTCGCGCGAGCGCGCCGGCTTCGAGGTGCGCGATGTGCACTTCAGCCACTACGGCCGCATGTGTCCCATCGAGACGCCGGAAGGTCCGAACATCGGCCTCATCGGTGCCCTGGCCAGCTACGCCCGCGTGAACCGGTTCGGTTTCATCGAGTCGCCATATCGCGTGGTGAAGAAGGGCAAGGTCACCAACGAGATCGTGTACCTCACCGCCGACGAGGAAGAGGAGTTCGTCGTCGCCCAGGCGAACGCCCCGCTCGACGACAAGGGCAACTTCAAGGCCGAACGTGTCCTCGTGCGGCGTTCGCCGCAGGCAGCCACGCTCGCAGGCCTGAAGATGCAGCTCGAACAAGACGTCTTCTTCGGCGCGACGACCGAGATCTCCTATGTCCCGCCGGCCGAGGTCCAGATGATGGACGTGTCGCCCAAGCAGATCGTCTCGGTCGCGACTGCGCTCATCCCGTTCCTCGAACACGACGACGCCAACCGGGCGTTGATGGGTGCGAACATGCAGCGCCAGGCGGTTCCGCTCCTGCGGGCCGAGGCTCCCTACATCGGCACCGGAATCGAGGCCCGAGCCGCCCGCGACGCAGCCGACATGGTCATCGCCGAAGACGACGGTGTCATCAGCAACGTCGACGGCACGTCGATCACCGTCGAGTACAAGAAGCTCGGCACCAGGATGTACCGGCTCCTCAAGTTCGAACGCTCGAACCAGGACACGTGCATCAACCAGAAGCCCCGCGTCGGCGACGGCGACAAGATCAAGAAGGGCCAGGTCCTCGCCGATGGCCCCTCGACCGAGTTCGGCGAGCTCGCGCTCGGCAAGAACCTCCTCGTGGCCTTCATGCCGTGGGAGGGCTACAACTTCGAGGACGCGATCATCCTGAGCGACCGTCTGGTGAAGGACGACGTGCTCACGTCGATCCACATCCACGAGCACGAGATCGATGCCCGTGACACCAAGCTCGGCCCCGAGGAGATCACTCGCGACATCCCGAACCTGTCCGAGGAGATCCTCGCCGACCTCGACGAACGAGGCATCATCCGGGTCGGTGCCGATGTCGGCCCCGGCGACGTGCTGGTCGGCAAGGTGACCCCGAAGGGCGAGACCGAGCTCACGCCCGAGGAACGCCTCCTGCGAGCGATCTTCGGTGAGAAGGCCCGCGAGGTCCGCGACACATCACTGAAGGTGCCCCACGGCGAGTCGGGCAAGGTCATCGAGGTCAAGGTCTTCAGCCGCGACGAAGAACACGAGCTCCCCCCCGGGGTCAACCAGCTCGTCCGGGTCTACATCGCCCAGAAACGCAAGATCAGCGTCGGCGACAAGCTCGCGGGCCGTCACGGCAACAAGGGCGTCATCAGCCGGATCCTCCCGATCGAGGACCTGCCGTACATGAGCGACGGAACCCCGGTCGACATCATGTTGAACCCGCTCGGCGTCCCGTCGCGAATGAACGTCGGTCAGGTCCTCGAAGCCCACCTCGGCTACGCCGCCCGGTGGGGCTGGGACATCGACGGCGAGGTCGGCGAGGAGCCCACCCCGGGGACCGAACGCAAGACGCGTCCGGCGACCCGCGCATCGACGCTCATCGCCACGCCCGTCTTCGACGGCGCCAAGTGGGATGAAGAGGAGCTGGCGGGCCGGCACCCGACGATCCGCAACATCCTGCGAAACCTCCGACCCGAGTCGGTCAACGGCGAGCGCATGATCCGCGACGACGGCAAGACCCAGCTCTACAGCGGACGGACGGGCGAGCCCTACGACAACCCGACCGTGGTCGGCTACGTCTACATCATCAAGCTCGCGCATCTCGTCGACGACAAGATCCACGCCCGTTCCACCGGCCCGTACTCGATGATCACCCAACAGCCGCTCGGCGGAAAGGCCCAGTTCGGTGGTCAGCGGTTCGGTGAGATGGAGGTGTGGGCACTCGAGGCGTACGGCGCCGCCTACTGCCTCCAGGAGCTGCTCACGATCAAGTCCGACGACGTGCTCGGCCGGGTGAAGGTGTACGAGGCGATCGTCAAGGGCGACAACATCCCCGAGCCGGGCATCCCCGAGAGCTTCAAGGTGCTCATTAAGGAGATGCAGGCGCTGTGCCTCAACGTCGAGGTCCTCGCCACCGACGGCCAGGAGATCGAGATGCGGGAGATCGACGAAGACGTCTTCCGGACCGCCGAAGAGCTCGGCATCGACCTCCAGCGGCCCGAACGAGGCAGCGACGAAGAAGACGCACGCCGGGCGGCAGAACGTGCCGCACGGAACACCGTGTGATGACCACCGACGAACTCGCCCTACTCGACGTCACGATCTGATTCCAGGGAAGGACCTGCGCACCCAATGCTCGACGTCAACGACTTTTCCCAGCTGCGCATCGGTTTGGCCACTGCGGATTCCATCCGCACGTGGTCGAACGGCGAAGTGAAGAAGCCCGAGACCATCAACTACCGCACCCTCAAGCCGGAGAAGGACGGGCTCTTCTGCGAGAAGATCTTCGGTCCGACGAAGGACTGGGAGTGCTCGTGCGGCAAGTACAAGCGCATCCGGTTCAAGGGCATCATCTGCGAACGCTGTGGTGTCGAGGTGACCCGGTCCAAGGTGCGTCGCGAGCGCATGGGCCACATCGAGCTCGCGGCACCGGCCGTCCACATCTGGTACCTGCGCGGCACCCGCTCGTGGCTCGCCTACCTGCTCATGGGTACCGAGCCCCGCTCGGAGCTGAAGGCCAAGCAGCTCGAGAAGGTCATCTACTTCGCCGCCGACCTGGTCACCTGGGTCGACGAGGAGAAACGAGACGCCGATCTCCCCAACCTCGAGAAGGAGATGCTCGAGGAGAAGGACGCAATCGAAAAGGAGCGCGAGCTCCGGCTCGCCGAGCGCCACGAGGAGCTCGAGAAGGAGATCGAGGAGCTCGAGGCCGAGGGCGCGAAGGACACCGAGATCCGGGCCCGCCAGCGTGCCGTCGACAAGGAGCTCACCCTCATCCGCGAGGACTACGACGCCGAGATCGAGCTGGTCGAGCGGGCGTTCGAGGAGTTCTCCGGGCTGTTCGCGCGCCAGATCATCGACGACGAGATGCTGTGGCGCGAGGTTGCGGACCGGTACGGCGAGTACTTCGAGGGCGGCATGGGCGCCGACGCGATCGCCCAGCTCATCGAGAAGATCGATCTCGACGAGGAGGAGCTGAAGCTCCGCGAGCAGATCGACCCGCCCGAGGGGCAGAAGCCGCTCTCGGCCCAGCGCAAACAGAAGGCCATCAAGCGACTGAAGATCGTGAGCGCGTTCAACCGACGCGACGAGCACGGCCGCCGGGTCAATGACCCCCGGGCCATGATCCTCGACGTCGTGCCGGTGATCCCGCCCGAGCTGCGTCCGATGGTGCAGCTCGACGGCGGTCGCTTCGCCACCTCTGATCTCAACGACCTCTACCGCCGCGTCATCAACCGCAACAACCGCCTGAAGCGACTGCTCGACCTCGGAGCGCCCGAGATCATCGTGAACAACGAGAAGCGCATGCTCCAGGAGGCGGTCGACGCGTTGTTCGACAACGGCCGCCGGGGCCGCCCGGTCACCGGGCCCGGCAATCGCCCCCTGAAGTCACTGTCGGACATGTTGAAGGGCAAGCAGGGCCGGTTCCGCCAGAACCTGCTCGGCAAGCGCGTCGACTACTCCGGCCGTTCGGTCATCGTCGTCGGACCGACCCTCAAGTTCCATCAGTGCGGCCTGCCGAAGCTCATGGCGCTCGAGCTGTTCAAGCCATTCGTGATGAAGAAGCTGGTCGACGAGGAACTGGCACAGAACATAAAATCGGCCAAGCGCATGGTCGAGCGTCGCCGCCCGCAGGTCTGGGACGTCCTCGAGGACGTCATCAAGGAACATCCGGTCCTGCTCAACCGTGCACCCACGCTGCACCGCCTGGGCATCCAGGCGTTCGAGCCGGTGCTGGTCGACGGGAAGGCCATCCAGATCCACCCCCTGGTCTGCACCGCGTTCAACGCCGACTTCGACGGCGACCAGATGGCGGTCCACCTGCCGCTGTCGGCCGAGGCGCAGTCCGAGGCCCGCGTGTTGATGCTTTCGGCGAACAACGTCTTGTCGCCGGCACACGGTCGTCCGTTGGTCACGCCCTCCCAGGACATGATCATCGGTGCGTACTACCTCACCGAGCTCGACGATGACGAGCCCGGAGCGGGTCGTGTGTTCCGCCAGATGTACGAGGTCGAGCGGGCGTACGAGGCGGGCGAGCTCGGTCTGCACGCCCCGATCACCTTCCGGGTCGACGAGCTCGTCGAGACCCCGGCCAACGGATCGGCGGCCACCTACCAGACCACGACGGCCGGTCGGTTGTTCTTCAACCGCTGCCTGCCCGATGGCTTCGGCTACGTGAACGACGTCGTCGCGAAACGCGACATGGGTGAGCTCGTCGACACCTTGGCTCACGACTACGCCAAGGCGGTCGTCGCGACGAGCCTCGACGCCATCAAGGACCTCACGTTCGAGTACGCGATGAGGTCGGGCCTGACGGTGTCGATCAACGACGTCATCATCCCCAAGGAGAAGAAGGGCATCCTCGAACTGCACGAAGCCGAGGCCGACAAGGTCGAACAGCAGTTCCGGCGCGGCATCATCACGGATGGTGAGCGCCGCCAGAAAGAGGTCGAGATCTGGACCCAGGCCACCGAAGAGGTGCGCCAGAAGATGGAAGAGGCCCTCAAGGCCCAGCGCTTCAACCCGATCGACATGATGGTCGGATCGGGTGCTCGCGGAAACATGATGCAGGTCCGTCAGATCGCGGGCATGCGTGGCCTGGTGGCCAACCCTCGCGGCGATATGATCCCCCGCCCGATCAAGAGCAACTTCCGTGAGGGTCTCACGATGCTCGAGTACTACATCGCCACACCAGGCGCCCGGAAGGGTCTGGTCGACACGGCACTGCGTACCGCTGACTCGGGGTACCTCACCCGCCGGTTGGTCGACGTCGCGCAGGAACTGATCATCAACGACGAGGATCCCTTCGAGACCGGTGGTGCGGTCCGGTCGATCTGGATCGAGGGTATCGAACCCGATGAAGCCGGAAAGCGGGCATATCTCGACACGCGCCTGTTCGGTCGGGTGCTGGCCGAGGACGTGAAGCTCTCCGACGGTCGTGTCATCGAGAAGGGCACGATGATCGAGGAAGAGGACATGGACGCCATGCGCGACGACGGCGACGTCACCCGGGTCCGTTGCCTGTCGCCGCTCACCGACGAGTCGGCGTTCGGCATCAGCGGCAAGTCCTACGGTATGTCGCTGGCCACCGGTGGCAAGATCGAGTCCGGTGAGGCCGTCGGCGTCATCGCGGCGCAGTCGATCGGCGAACCCGGCACCCAGCTGACCATGCGGACGTTCCACACCGGTGGTATCGCCGGCAAGGACATCGCCGGCGGTCTGCCCCGAGTCGTCGAGCTCTTCGAGGCCCGGAGCCCGAAGGGCAAGGCCACGCTCACGCGCCTGTCCGGCGTCGTCCGGATCGGCGAGAGCGACGGCCGCAGCGTGCCGGTCACCGTGGTCGGCGACGACGGCGAGGAGGAGACCTACACGGTCGATCCACTGGCTCGCCTCGAAGTTGCCGACGGCGACGAGGTGGTAGCCGGCGACGCCCTCGTCGAGGGCCCGCGTGATCCCAAGGAGCTCCTCGAGATCAAGGGCGTTCGCGAGACCCAGAAGTACCTCGTCGACGAGGTGCAGAAGGTCTACCGCGATCAGGGTGTGTCGATCCACGACAAACACATCGAGCTGATCGTCCGCCAGATGACGAAGCGCATCGCCGTGCAGGAACCGGGTGACTCCGACTTCTTGCCCGGCCAGCGTGTCGACTCCCGCATCTACACCGAGGTGAACCGCCAGCTGGTGAAGGAGGGCCAGAAGCCCGCCGAGGGTCGACCCGAGCTGATGGGCATCACCAAGGCCTCGCTGGCCACCGACTCCTGGCTGTCGGCTGCGTCGTTCCAGGAGACCACCCGTGTGCTCACCGAAGCCGCAATCGAGTCGAAGAGCGACGACCTGCGCGGTCTCAAGGAGAACATCATCATCGGCAAGCTGATCCCGGCGGGGACCGGTTCGGGCGACTACCAGCGCACGAAACCCCATGCGCCGGATTACGAGCCCATGGAGTACTACACGTCGGCCGACGAAGACCAGGACCTGGCCGACTGGCTCGCCGGTCGCACCGACGTGGTGGGTGGTGCCGAGGTGGTTGATCTCCCGACCGCGTAGCTACGTGTTGGGCCGGCGTGGGCGGGCTCGGGCCGGTGGTCGGAGCGCTGCTCACGGGTTGGCGCCCATTGTTCGCTTCCCGCTCTCGCCCCCTGCCCCGAGCCGATAGGCCCGCTTGTCATGTCTGTCAGCTTCGAGATGTGTGGCCTGTCAGTCTCTGTGACGAGTGAAAGGCCAGCCGGGCGCGATCATGACTGATTCACCATTCCGGAACGTCGCGCTGGTCGCGCATGTCGATCATGGCAAGACCACGCTCGTCGACTCGATGCTTGCCGCGACCGGCGTGTTCGGCGCGCACGAGAAGCGGGTCGACCGGGTCCTCGACTCCGACGATCAAGAGCGCGAACGTGGCATAACCATCCTCGCGAAGGCCGCCTCGGTCGACTGGAAGGGCACCCGTATCAACCTCGTCGACACGCCCGGTCACGCCGACTTCGGCGGCGAGGTCGAACGGGCGTTGGCGCTCGTCGACGGCATCTTGTTGCTCGTCGACGCCGCCGAGGGACCGATGCCCCAGACCCGCTATGTCCTGACGAAGGCGTTGGAGGCGGGACTTCCGGCGGTGGTCGTGATCAACAAGTTCGATCGGCCCGACGCCCGGCCCGCCGACATCGTCGACGAGATCTATCAGCTCTTCCTCGATCTCGATGCCGACGATCACCACATCGAGTTCCCGATCGTCTCCGCCATTGCCCGGGAGGGCAGGGCCGTGTCCGGTGTCGCGATGCCCGACGCCGACGCCGACCTCGCACCTCTTCTCGACGCGATCGTCGCCACGATTCCCCCGGCGTCGGGCGACCCGGAGGCACCGCTCCAGGCGCTCGTGACGAACCTCGATGCCTCCGACTATCTCGGGCGGCTGGCGATCGGCCGTGTCGTCCAGGGGACGCTGCGCGGCGGCGACCAGGTGGCGCTGTTGCACTCGAACGAAGAAGAGCAGCCCATCAAACGGCGGCTGAGCCAGCTCATGGGGTTCTCGGGTCTCGATCGCGTCGACGTCGCCGAACGCACGGCCGGCGACCTGTTCGTCGTGGCCGGGTTCCCCGAGGTCGAGATCGGCGACACGCTCGCCGATCCGATCGACCAGAAGCCGCTCCCTCGTCTCGTTGTCGACGAGCCGGTGCTGAAAATGACGTTGGGCGTCAACACGTCGCCGTTCGCCGGTGGCGAGGGCACCCTCCTCACGTCGCGCCAGATCCGTGAACGTCTCGAACGGGAGGTACTCGGCAACGTGTCGATCCGTCTCGGCGCGACGTCGTCACCCGAGATGATCGAGGTTGCCGGCCGAGGCGAGCTCCAGCTCGCGGTTCTCATCGAGTCGATGCGTCGCGAGGGGTTCGCCCTCCAGGTGAGCCGGCCCGAGGTCGTGATCAAGGAGATCGACGGGACACCGCACGAACCGGTCGAACGTGCCGTCGTCGATGTCCCCGACGACTACGTCGGCGTCATCACCCAGGCCGCTGCCCCGCGAAAGGGATCGATCGTCGATCTCCGCCCCGGCGACGCCGGTCGCACGATCGTGACGCTCACGGCCCCGGCGCGTGGCCTGCTCGGGTTCCGGTCGCTGCTGATGACGGCCACACGGGGCACCGCGCTCATCCATCAGCACCACGATGGTTGGATTCCATGGGCAGGAGAGATGCCCCAGCGTGCGGGCGGGGCGATGACCGCCGACCGTCAGGGAACCAGCAGTGCGTTCGCTCTCGACAACCTGCAAAAGCGCGGCGAGCTCTTCATCGGGCCGGGCGAAGCCGTCTACGAGGGGATGATCATCGGCGAGGCCTCGCGACCCGAGGAGATGGTCGTCAACGCGGTGAAGGCCAAGCAGCTCACCAACATCCGCACGCACGCCGCCGACGATGCGATCAACCTCGCACCGGCCCGGGAGCTGACGCTCGAGACCGGCATCGAATGGATCGCCGAGGACGAGCTGGTCGAGGTGACACCGAGCTCGATTCGGGTCCGCAAGCGGCTCCTCGCCGAACCCGACCGCAGGCGAGCGAAGAAGCAGGCGCTCTGACGCCACCCGCCCCGACCCCGGAGCGGGTCGTGAGTGGGTTCGACCGGCGGATTCGATCCTCTGACCGGGGTTGTTGGAGTATGACCACGCCTCTAGCCTTGATCTTCGGCCCGACAACGGTCGAACCGACCGACGCGTCCACCCGACATCCACTCTCGAGGCGAACAGTGCCCACCATTCAGCAGCTGGTCCGCAAGGGCCGCAAGGACAAGTTCCGCAAGGAGAAGACGCCTGCGCTCAAGGGCGCTCCGCAGCGTCGTGGCGTGTGTACTCGCGTCTACACAACCACTCCGAAGAAGCCGAACTCCGCGCTTCGCAAGGTCGCCCGAGTGCGTCTCACCAGCGGCATCGAGGTCACGGCCTACATACCGGGCGAAGGCCACAACCTCCAGGAGCACAGCATCGTGCTCGTTCGTGGTGGGCGTGTGAAGGACCTCCCCGGTGTCCGCTACAAGATCATCCGCGGCACCCTCGACACCTCGGGCGTCGGCGACCGCAAGCAAGCACGCAGCCGCTACGGCGCGAAGAAGGACTGACGACATGCCTCGCAAGGGACCCGCACCGCGTCGCGACGTCGCACCCGACCCGATCTACAACTCGGTTCTGGTCACCCAGCTCACGAACAAGATCCTCCAGCGCGGCAAGCGCTCGACCGCCGAGCGCATCGTGTACGGCGCCCTCGAGATCGTGGCCGAGAAGACGAACGACGATCCCGTCGCGGTCCTCAAGCGTGCCCTCGAGAACGTCAAGCCGCCCCTCGAGGTCCGCAGCCGACGCGTCGGCGGGGCCACCTATCAGGTGCCCGTCGAGGTTCGCCCCCGCCGGGCGTCGACCCTTGCCATCCGCTGGGTCGTCGGTTTCGCCCGCGATCGCCGTGAGCGCACCATGGCCGAACGCCTCGCCAACGAGCTGCTCGACGCCAGCAACGGCATCGGCGCCTCGATGAAGCGCAAGGAAGACCTCCAGAAGATGGCCGAATCCAACAAGGCCTTCGCGCACTACCGCTGGTAGCGCCGGCTCGTTCTCGACACGCCCTCGACGACATCAGAAGACATGGCACGACACCCTCTCGCGAAAACCCGCAACATCGGCATCATGGCCCACATCGACGCGGGCAAGACCACGACGACCGAGCGCATCCTCTACTACACCGGCAAGAGCTACAAGATCGGTGAGGTCCACGACGGCGCCGCCACGATGGACTGGATGGAGCAGGAACAAGAACGTGGCATCACCATCACGTCTGCCGCCACGACGACGTTCTGGAACGACCACCGCATCAACATCATCGACACACCCGGTCACGTCGACTTCACGGTCGAGGTCGAGCGCTCGCTTCGGGTGCTCGACGGCGCGGTCGCCGTGTTCGACGGTGTTGCCGGCGTCGAGCCCCAGACCGAGACCGTGTGGCGCCAGGCCGACAAGTACGGCGTGCCGCGCATGTGTTTCGTCAACAAGATGGATCGAACCGGTGCCGACTTCTACTTCTGCCTCGACTCGATCAAGGACCGGCTCACTCCGAACGTCGCCGTCCTGCAGCTCCCGATCGGGGCCGAAAGCGCCTACCAGGGTGTCGTCGACCTCGTCGAGATGAATGCGCTCGTCTGGCAGGGTGAAGACCTCGGCGCGTCGTGGGATGTGGTCGAGATCCCCGACGACATGGCCGAGCAGGCCGCGAAGTACCACGAAGCGCTCATCGACACCTTGACCCATTTCGACGAGGGCCTCCTCGAGAAGTACCTCGAAGAGAAGGAGGTCGGCCCCGACGACATCCGCAAGGCCGTCCGTGAGGGCACGCTGCACCACGGCCTCGTTCCGGTGCTCAACGGCACGGCGTTCAAGAACAAGGGTGTGCAGCCGCTGCTCGATGCAGTCGTGTCCTACCTCCCGTCGCCGCTCGACGTTCCCCCGGTGGAGGGGGTCGACGCCAAGTCGGGCGAGCCGGCCGAACGAGAAGCCGATGACAACGCGCCGTTCTCGGCGCTGGCCTTCAAGATCATGACCGACCCCCATGTCGGCCGTCTGACGTACTTCCGGGTCTACAGCGGCACACTCGAGAAGGGCGCGCAGGTCATCAATACCCGCACCGGGAACAAGGAACGACTCGGCCGTATTCTCGAGATGCACGCGAATTCCCGTGAAGACCTCGATGTGGTCATGACCGGCGACATCGCCGCGGGCATCGGGCTCAAGGACATCCGCACCGGCGACACGCTCACCGATGCCGGCGACCAGATCGTGCTCGAGCAGATGGACTTCCCCGATCCGGTCATCCAGGTTGCCGTCGAGCCGAGGACCAAGTCCGATCAGGACAAGATGTCGAAGGCCCTCATGGCCTTGTCGGCCGAGGACCCGACCTTCCGTGTCGAGACCAACGAGGAGACGGCCCAGACGCTCATCTCGGGCATGGGTGAACTGCACCTCGAGGTCCTGGTCGATCGCATGATGCGGGAGTTCAGCGTCGACGCCACCGTGGGCAAGCCCCAGGTCGCCTACCGCGAGACCATCAGCCAGCCCATCCACGGCTACACCTACACCCACAAGAAGCAGACGGGTGGTTCGGGTCAGTTCGCCGAGATCACCTTCGACCTCGAGCCGGCCGGTCCGGGAGGCGGGTACAGCTTCGAGGACAACATCAAGGGTGGACGTATTCCGAAGGAGTACATCCCCGCCGTCAACAAGGGCATGCAGGCGTCGATGACGAACGGCGTGCTCGCCGGATTCGCGACCGTCGACGTGAAGATCGTGCTCCAGGACGGTAAGTACCACGACGTCGACTCGTCCGAGATGGCGTTCCAGATCGCCAGCACCATGGGCTACAAGGAAGCGGCCCGTAGGGCCAAGCCGGTGATGCTCGAACCGATCATGGATGTCGAGGTCGTGACCCCCGACGACTACCTCGGCACCGTTGTCGGCGACATCAACAGCCGCCGCGGCCAGGTGCAGGGCACCGAGCAGCGCGGCGTCAACCAGGTCGTGACGGCACTCGTCCCGCTCTCGGAGATGTTCGGTTACAGTACCGATCTCCGTTCTGCGACGCAGGGCCGAGCTACCTACACCATGCAGTTCGACTCCTACCAGCAGGCGCCTGGCAACGTCCAGGAGGAGCTCATCGCCCGCATTCGTGGCGAGTAGGCCTGCGCTCCGTTCTGTCCCTTTTACATCCGATTTCAAATGCGGCGATCGCCGCGGATCACCACTGAGGAATACCGATGGCCAAGGAAACTTTCCAGCGCACCAAGCCGCACGTGAATGTGGGGACGATGGGGCATATTGATCATGGTAAGACGACGTTGACGGCGGCGATTACGAAGGTGTTGTCGGAGCATGTTGATGGGAC
>JAOTZB010000045.1 GCA_029861625.1 Acidimicrobiia bacterium | reverse complement strand
CCGCAGGAGCGACGCCGACGGCTCCGACGGCTCCGACGGCTCCGACGGCGACTACGAAGTGGTCGAACGATTCGACTACGCGCTCGCCGTGCCCCTCTGGAAGTTCTTGCTGGCCCGACCCGTGCGGCGGGCGTTGCGGGTGCCGCCACGCGACGGGATGCCGTGGTGGTCGCCGCCCGATCGCCTCGATGCGAGGGCCGCGCGGGTCATAGCGCTCCTGTGTTCGCTGTCGGTGCTGGCGGGCTACCTCGGCAGCCTGTTGAGCCAGACCATCACGTTCGCCACCGACGAGTACGGCGCATCGAACGACGCGGAGGGAATCGTCCTGGCCGCGACCCGGACCGGGATCGTGATCTCCATCGTCATGACGACGCTCGCCGATCGTCGCGGTCGCCGACCTCTGCTGCTGCGCTCGGGCACGCTCGCCTGCCTCGTCGCGGCGCTGACCGCGCTGGCACCGGCGCTGTGGGTCTACGGCACGACCCAGACGGTCGCGAGGGGACTGTCGACGGCGCTCGCCCTGCTGATCGGCGTCGTTGCGGCCGAAGAGACACCGGCCCGGAGCCGCGCCTACGTCATCTCGGTCCTGGCATTGTGCGCCGGCCTCGGATCGGGAATGGTCGTCTGGTTCCTACCGATCGCCGACGTCGGTCCGAGGGCGTGGCGCCTGTTGTTCCTCGCGCCCCTGCTCGGGCTCGTGCTCGTCGCGGCCGTCGCACGATCGCTCCCCGAAACGCGCCGCTTCGAGGTGGCTGCTCCTCTCCCCCGTCGACGGCTCGCGCCGCGACGGCTCGTCCTGCTCGGCACCACTGTGTTCTTCGCTGCGCTCCTCGCCGCTCCGGCCAGCAACTTCCAGAACGACTTCCTCCGGGACGATCGCGGGTTCTCCGCCGCCCAGGTCAGCTTGTTCCAGCTCTCGGTGAACACACCGATCGGGCTCGGCGTGCTCATCGGCGGCCGGCTGGCCGACACCCGAGGCCGGCGGGTCGTCGGTGCGACGGCGTTCCTGATCGGGAGCTTCGCCGTTGCGGCCCGCTACAGCACGTCGGGTCTCGCGATGTGGCTGGCTGCGATCATCGGCGCCGTCGTCGGCGCAGCGGCCATTCCGGCACTGGGCGTCTACTCCTTCGAGCTGTTCGGCACGTCACGGCGGGCCCAGTCGAACGGCTACCTCTCGGTGATCGGTGTCATGGGTAGCGTCGTCGGTCTGTTGTTCGTCGGTTTCGCCTCGGACCGCATCGGGTTCGACACGACGTTCCAGCTCCTCTTGATCGCGCCGGTCATCGTCGCGATCGTGATTCTCGCCTTCTATCCCGAGACAGCAGGTCAAGAGCTCGAGGACATCAACCCCGAGGACCGTCGAGGGGAGGTCTCCGATCGCGCCGTCGGTACGACCGGTGGGCAAAGTACGGTCGGCGAGTCGGAGAAGTGAGAGGAGCGACGATGCGTCGACGAGCGCTGGCCGTCGTGGTGGCGTTCGGCGCGCTCGCGGCGGCCTGCGGCTCCGACACCGATGCGACATCGGTCTCAGAGACCCCGTCGTCGCTCACCGTCGAGGCGGAATCCGGGTCGACGCCGCTCGACGAGCCCACGACCAACCCGCGGCCGACGCCGACCACCGAGGCGGCGGACAACCCGTATCCCCCCGGCACCGAGCCCGAGCTGGCAGCACTCGTCGACCCGCTGGTCGCCGAGCTCGGCCTTCGTTTCACGTACGGCAGCCTCATCAACAGGAGCGACGGCAGCTACGAGGCATCCGCCACCGGCGACCACCTCGCCATATACGTCGAACCGATCGGCGACTACAGCGACGCCGAGTTCATCGAGAACACGTGGAAGCTCGCAGCAATCCTCACGCCGTACGTGTTCGACACCTACGGCGGCGTCGAGTCGTACGACGTCTGCCAGGAGCCGCATCCCGACGTCGACGACTCCGCGATCCCGCCACCGGTCACCCAGCTCGACATCACGCGGGCCGACGCGGCCGCGATCGACTGGGCCGATGGCGATCTGAGCGACCTCCTCCGCGTCGTGTTCGCCGACGAGGACGACTCGATCGCCCTGAGGCTCGAACCACGGCTGCAACAGCTCCCCGCGTTCGCGAACGCACTCGCCGACGCTCGCTGAGCCGACTGATCAGTCCAACGACGCGAGCCACGACGACGTGACCGCGACGATCTCGTCGTCAGCGCCCCGGAGATCGTGCCGGCCGCCCTCGATCCAGTGGTGTTCGACGCGACCGGGAATGGACGAAGTCGCGGCTGTCAGCTCGTCGGGCGTTCCGAAGGGATCGCGGTCACCGGAGATGAACAGGCACGGGATGTCCAGATCGGGGAGGTGCTCGGTGCGGAGCTTCTCGGGTTTGCCGGGCGGATGCAGCGGGTAGCTGATGAGCAGCAGGGCGCTGGCCTCCAGCCCCTCGGCGACGGCCATCGAGCACATGCGACCGCCCATCGAGCGCCCGCCGAGCACGATCTCGCCCGGCAGAACATCGACTGAGGCCGCGAACGCGGCCGCTTCCTCGACGATGCACGCGATGAGCTTCGGCGCCCGATCAGGGGCACGACGCCCCTCCTTGCGATAGGGGAAATCGATCCGGACGACCGGGTCGGGTGCGAGCGCCGCCTCGATCGCGAGGAGCGTTGCATGGTTCCGGTCGCTGCCCGCACCCGGGGTCAACAGCATCGCCGTCATCGCAGCAGGATGCGCCTTGCCTCGGCCAGCTCGGCGATGCGATGAGCGGCGGCGTCGATCTCGCCGCCCTGATCGGGATGCGCATCTCGGAGGAGCGTCCGAAACCGACGCTGGACCTCGTCGCGTTCCGGCGCATCGTCGTCCACGGTTTCGTCGAGGTCGGCTTCGAAGCCGAGCACATCGAGCGCCCACGCCAGCGGATCGGTCGTGGCCGTCGCCGGGAGGCTGAACGTGGTGTCTTTCCCGCAGAGATGGGCGATGAGACGATCGTGCTCGTCGCCGCCGATCCATCGCAGGCCACGCCTGATCACGGTCAGCATGGTCCGCCGACGCTCGAGGGGGTACCGGCTCGCCGCGTATATCGCGCCGAGCACGTGTTGGACCGGCGCGCCCTTGTCGTCGTCGTGCACGAACCGCGACGATCGGCCGTCGAGCAGCAACTGGTGACGGCTTCTCAGGAGACCGACACGGTCTTGTTGGAACCGGTGTCGCAGTCGGGGTTGAGCGATACGCATCCCCCGCTCGACCTCGTCTGCCAGACGCTCGAGATCGGTCCAGTGGTCGACGTTCACGCCGCCGATGTGGCGGGCCACGACGCCCCCGAGCAGGATCGCGCCGGACCCGGGATCGGTGTCCGCCGGCAGATGCACACGGCCGAGGGCGATACGACGTGTCGGGGCGATGGGCCGCGAGTGGTGGACCTCCAGCTCGGCGAGAAGCATCGGGCCACGCTACCGGCGCGGATGTCAGACGACCTGCTGCAGGAGATTCCGCAGCTCCTCGGCAAGTGCGCGGGTGTCGTCGTCCTCGTCGGCGTCGAGAAGGTCGCGCAATCGCTCGCAGTCGTCGAGAACCTTGCGCCAGAAGTTGGCGTCGTAGCCGTATGGCAGCGCCAGCTCGACCGCCAGATCGTGGGCTGCCATGAAGTCGGCCCGGCCGCGGGCCTCGCGGCCGTTCCGGCGCAGTCGGTCGGTCGCGACGAAGAGGTCGGTGACGACGGCATGGGGGTCGACACCCTCGATCCCGGGTCCGAACCGGAACCGATCGGGGTCCTCGGTCGCCAGCTGTTCGAAGATCCGATCCACCTCGGCCTCGTTGGTCTCCTCGACCAGCAGTTCCGAGTCACGTTCGATCTGGTGGGCAATGCCGGCCATGTCCAGGCGGGTGATGAGCCGCTCGCGGTACTCGGCCGGATAGTCCTCGAGCGAGTACTCGATGACCTCGGCCCCTTCGGCCATCGTCGGCCGGGTTTCCTCTTCGACCACCCCCACCGCCTCGTCGACGGCGCCCTCGTCGTCCTCACGAATGATGAGGGTGGCACCCATCCAGCTGTGCTGGATGCGGCCCGACCGCAACATCTCGTCGAGCCGGGCCCGCCCCGACATCGACCACGCGTGCAGCTCGTAGGCGAGCTGTGGTTCGTCGTCGGTGCCGACCTGTTCGGGCGGCGTGGGCGGCAGATCGAGGGTCGGAGCCGCACACTCGACGCACTCGGTGACCGAGTCGTCGTAGTCGGCGCCACATTGGAAACACCAGGTGGTCACCACTCGAGTGTAGGGCTCGAGTCCGGCTCCAGATGTCGGCTCGGGCCGGGTTGCGCTCACGGTGCGCATCGCGAGGTCACTGGGCCGATCATCCCACTGCGGCACGGATCCTTCGACGGCACGCGACCGGTTGAGTAGCGTCGCCACCATGACCGAGACCACCCAGGAGACCCCCGATCGGAATCTGGCCCTCGAGCTGGTCCGCGTCACAGAAGCGGCCGCGATGGCAGCGTCGCGTTGGATGGGTCGGGGCGACAAGGAAGGTGCCGACGGCGCGGCCGTCGACGCGATGCGCCTCGTGCTCGGCACCGTTCCGATGGACGGTGTGGTCATCATCGGCGAGGGCGAGAAGGACGAGGCTCCGATGCTGTTCAACGGTGAACGGATCGGCGACGGCAGCCCACCCCTGTGCGACATCGCCGTCGATCCCATCGACGGCACGACCCTCACGGCGTTGGGCCGGTCCGACGCGCTCGCCGTCATCGCGGTGAGCGATCGAGGCACGATGTTCGACCCGGGCCCGTGCGTCTACATGGAGAAGATCGCAGTCGGACCCGAATGCGTCGGGGTGATCGACATCGCCCTCTCGCCCACCGAGAACCTGCGGGCCATTGCCGATGCGAAGGGCGAGGCAATCGGCGACCTCACCGCCGTCATCCTCGACCGCGACCGCCATCTCGACCTCATCGACGAGGTCCGCCAAGCCGGCGCCCGCATCCGTTTGATCCCGGACGGCGACGTCGCGGGTGCCATCGCGACCGCGTGGCCAGACGCCGGGGCCGACGTCTTGTTCGGCATCGGTGGAACACCCGAAGGGGTCATCTCTGCCGCCGCTCTGAAGTCGATGGGCGGAGAGATCCAAGGTCGCCTCTGGCCGCGCAACGATGCCGAACGGAAGGCCTCCATCAGCGCCGGCTACGACGTCGACACGGTGCTGACCCAGGACGATCTCGTCCAGGGGAACAACTGCTTCTTCGCCGCGACCGGCATCACCGACGGCGCATTGCTCCAAGGCGTGCACTACAACCCGAACGGCGCGACAACCCAGTCGCTGGTGATGCGGTCGAAATCGGGGACGGTTCGGCTCGTGAACGCCTCGCACCGGCTCGCGAAGCTGGGACAGTTCGCGAGCGTCGACTACAGCTGACGGCTTCCCCGGACAGGGCAAACCGGGCTCGCGTTGGGTCAAACGGCCCAGGCCTGAGCCGTTGGACCCACGTAGGGCCCAACGGCCCATGGTGAGTTTCCCAGCGCCGCACCGCTGCCGAACGCGTCCCACGCATGACCGCGGTCAGCCGATTACGCCCTCTTCCGCTCAATTCCGGGGTCGAATCGGCCGATGGAGCGATGATGCATCCGCCCTATCGCCTCCTCGCTCTCGTCACCGTGGTGATGACGTGTGCCGGCGCGTGTGCGGCCAGCGTCGAGGCCGGCTACACCCTCACCCCCGATCCGGTGCGCGTCGCGTTGACGGACTACGTCACGACGAACGAGATCCGCGGCACAGAACCCATGGCGGCCGATGCCGCCGACTGCGTGTCGACGCGGATCGTGAGCCGCATCGGCAGGGAGGAGCTGGCCCGGTACGGCCTGACCGGACCCGACGACGTCGAGTCGTTCTTCGCCGCCTCGGTCGTCTGGCCGACCGAGCTCCACGAGATGTTCGACCGTGTGACTGCCGGATGCACCCGTCGTGAGGACGTCGTTGCATTCGGTGGAACGGTCGGGCGCACCTTCGCGAGCCCGATCGTCACCCTCACCCAGGGCGAGGAATTCTGCATCGGCGAGATGCTCGTGAGCTTCGGGCTCACGGGCGCCGATGTCCCGACTGCATCGAGAGTCACCGACCTCGACGCGACCGACGACCCCGACGAGCAAGCGCTGCTCCTGGTCACCGCCAAACTTCTCGATGACTGTCTCGGCCTCGGCCGCAGCGTGCTCGTTGCCTACCGCGGCACCGAGACGTTGCGGCCCGCCTCGGTCGACTGTCTCAACGAGCTCGAAACCGACTCGAGCTATGTCGACCTCGTCCGCCTGACCACGAGACTCGACGATCCCGAAGACGACGCCGCCGCCGACGGCCTGCTCGCCTTCCTCGGCCGGTGTCTCACCGACGCCGAGCTCGTCACCGTCCTGGAGCTCCCATGAAGAACACAACTGTCCACTCCCGCGTCCGATTGTTCGGCCTGACACTCGTCGCGATCCTGTTCGCGTCGGCCTGCTCGGTCAGCAGCGTGGCCCTCGACGGTGAGACCGACCCGACGACGGTCGCGATCGCGGACCACCTGCGCCTCCACGGCCCCGTGTCGACGCTCATCGGCGCGACCGAGCCACTCTCGGGCGCCGAAGCCGCCTGCACCGCCGGCATCCTCGTCGACGTGCTCGGTCCCGAGGGGCTGAGCGACGAGGGGGTGAACGGACCAGATGACGTGACCGGTTGGTTCAACGCCTTGTTCCCCTGGCCCGACGATGTTCGGCTCGCCTTCAACAACTCGCTCGTGACCTGCCTCAACGAAACGCATCTGGGCAACGTCGATCAACTGGTCGGGCAGGCGCTGAACATCCAAGGCTTCTACCTGGAGCCCGAGACCGTCCGCTGCGTCACCCTGGAGGGTCTCCGTACCGGCGTCCTCGGCGAGCTGTGGGTGCGTCCCGAACCGGGAACGTTCGACTTCGACCTGACCAGCGACACCATCGACGATCTCACGGCGTCCCAGCGCATCTGGGCGGACGCACTGCTCCAGGGTTTCGAGGCGTGTCTCGGCCTCGGCGGCCTCGTCGCCCAGGATCTCCAGAACCTCGGCCTCGCACTGTCGGCTCGGACCAAGGCCTGTATCGGCTCGGAGTCCTCCGACGTATCGGTGACCGAGGCCTGGCAGGCGGGTCAGACGCTGCCGGAGATGAGCGACCCGATCATCAACTCGATCCTGGGCTGCCTCAGCCCCGGCGAGGTCGCACAGCTCTCGAACTAGATCGCTCGCGGACCGCCGCCGGCGGCGGCGATCGGTTCAGGCCGGGATCCGGTCGCGTTCCTCCCGGAGATCGAACACGACCTTCACGGCGCCGCGTTGGCCGGCTTCGGCGGCGTGGCGCAAGGCGTCGCGGTACGCACCGAGCGGATAGTGGCCCGAGACGAGCCGGTCGAGCCCGGCGTCGCGCACGAGGTCGAAGGCGAGATCGAAGCTCGTGCGACGCGATCCATCGGCGAGCGTCTCGGTGCCGTAGGTGTAGGCCCCGACGAGCTCGGTCTCGCGGTGCCACAGTCCGGTGAGATCGACCTTGGTGACACCCGGCATCCCGAGGAGGAGCACGCGGCCGCGGGGTCTGGTGATCGAGATGCTGTCGGTGATCGACACGTCACTTCCGACTGCGTCGACGGTGACATCGGCCCCTCCGGAGAGGTCGTCGCCGACCATTCGACAGCCGACGATCCGGCGGACGGCCCGTTTGAGCTCTCGCGGCTCGACGACGACATCGGCGCCGAGATCCGCGGCGAGGGCCTGCTGGTGCGGGTATTTCGCGGCCGCGACGATCGTGCCCGCCTCGGTCAGGCGCTTCAGCGCCGCGATGGTGACGAGCCCCATCGTGCCCGCGCCGAGCACGGCGACCACAGCGCCGGGCTCGACGTTCGCCCTGAGGGCCGCGTGAACCCCTCCGGCTGCCGGTTCGAGCATGACGGCGGCGTCGTCGTCGAGATCGGCGGCGACCGGGTGGATCTGGCTGGCGTGAGCGACGAGCTGTGTGCCCCAGCCCCCGCCGGTGCTGGCGCAGAACCCGACCTGTATCCCGGCCTCGACCGGGCCCGACAGCAGGTACCCGTAGTCGTCGCCGTCGCCGGGTGCCGCTCCGGGGAAGGGCGGATCCTCGCCGCGGGCTTCGGCCCCGAGCACGGGTTCGATGGCCACCCGACGGCCATCGGCGAGCTCGCCCGACACCTCGTGGCCCGGCACGAACGGGAACGACACGTGCGACTCGAAGTACCGCGACGACTTCCCCTCGACGGTTGCCAGATCGCTGCCGCAGATGCCGGTGAGGCGGGGGTAGACGACCGACCAGTCGTCGCCGGGAAGCTCGGGTGGGTCGATGTCCTTCAGCCGCAGGGGACCCACTGCGGCGCCGCTCCCCGGCGAGAACCGCGAGGTGACAGCCGCGGCCACGTAGCGCAGCTCGGATCGCTCGAAGACCAGTGCTCTCACGGGTTCAGTGTGCCCGACGTCGGCCCCTTGGGCCATCCGGACGACGGGTGGGTCGGGCCGGGCGGCACGCGTCTCGGCTCAGCGGCGGTCGTCGAGGAAGGGGAAGCGGGCCCGCACGTCGGCCACGACGGCCGGGTCGACGTCGGCCCGGAGGAGCGCGGCGGCATCGTCGGCCGCGGCGATCGCGTCGCCCATGGGATCGAAGACTCGACTGTCGCCGGCATAGTCGAGGCCGCCGCCGACGCCGACACGGTTGGCGGCAACGACGTACGCCTGATTCTCGATCGCCCGAGCCTGCAACAGGGCCAGCCAGTGCCGGCGGCGGGGCGCCGGCCAGTTGGCGACGATCACATAGGCGTCGGTCACGGGTGCGCGGACCCAGAACTCGTCGGCGAAACGAAGGTCGTAGCAGACGAAGAACGACACCCGGCACCCCGAGATCTCGACCGTCAGGAATTCGGTTCCCGGGTCGTAGTGATCGGACTCGCCCGAGTACGAGAACGGGTGGATCTTGGCGTAGCGGTGAACCGTGCCGTCCGGCGACGCAACGGTCAGCACGTTCTGCGGGCGACCGACCCCTGGCGTTCGAGTCGGGATCGAACCGCACATCCAGGCACCCGTCGCTCGGGCCCGGTCGAGGAGGAACGTCGCGCTGGGCCCGTCCGGGGCCTCGGCAATGTGCTCGGCCGCCATCGAGAAGCCGGTCGAGAACATCTCGGTCAATACGACGAGGTCGGTGTCCCCGCCGGCCACGGCGTCTTCGACGGTCGCCCCCAAGCGCTCGAGGTTCGCATCGGGATCCTCCCAGACGATGTCGTGTTGCACGACCGCGACCCTCATGCCAGTGTCCCGAGCCGCGCGATCGCCTCTTCGAGGACCGACGTCTGCTTGCAGAACGTGAAGCGGACGAGATGGCGCCCTTCGTCGGTGTTGTCGTAGAAGACGACGTTCGGCACTGCGACGACACCACATCGTTCGGGGAGCCCGAGGCAGAAGGCCCGGCCGTCGTCGGTGCCGAACGGCCGGATGTCGGTCGTGACGAAGTAGGTCCCCGCCGGCTCGAACACGTCGAAACCGGCGGCCGCGAGCCCGCCACAGAGCAGATCCCGCTTCGCGCGCATGGCCGCGACGAGCTCGCGGAAGTAGTCGTCGTCGAGGTCGAGTCCGACCGCGACTGCATGTTGGAACGGCGCTCCGTTCACGTAGGTCAGGTACTGCTTGACGGTGCGCACCGCCTCGACGAGCGGGGCCGGCCCGCAGGCCCAGCCGATCTTCCAACCGGTGAACGAGAACGTCTTGCCCGCCGACGAGATCGTGACCGTGCGATCGGCCATGCCCGGAAACATGGCCAGGGGCAGATGGTCGCCGTCGAACACCAGGTGCTCGTAGACCTCGTCGGTCACGGCGATCAGGTCGTGTTCGACGCACAGCTCGGCCAGGGCCGCGAGCTCGGCCCGGCTGAACACCTTGCCCGTGGGATTGTGCGGCGAGTTCAACAACAGCATCCTGGTGTCGGGGCCGACCGCAGCTCTGAGCTCATCGGGATCGAACGCGTAGTCGGGAGGCCGCAGCGTGACGACCCGCTTGGCGGCACCCGCCATCGCGATGACGGCGCCGTAGCTGTCGTACCAGGGCTCGAACGTCACGACCTCGTCACCCGGTTCGCAGAATGCCAGGATCGACGCCGCCAGCGCCTCCGTCGCGCCGGCCGTCACCAAGACCTCGGTATCGGGATCGAACTCGAGGCCATAGAAGCGCTGCTGATGGCCGGCCACCGCGTGTCGGAGCGGGGCGATGCCGATCCCGGGCGGGTACTGGTTGTGTCCGGCTCTGATGGCGGCGATGGCGGCCTCGGCCACGATGGCCGGGCCGTCGGTGTCGGGGAAACCCTGGCCGAGATTCACGGCGCCGGTCCGCGTCGCCAGCGCCGACATCTCCGCGAAGATCGTCTCACCGAACCCGGCGAGACGATCGTTGAGCAACCGCTCCGGAGCCATGCCGGGTCAGCTTAGGAGACGGCCACAACGGGGCGCGGCACGAGCGCGGGCCCGAGGATGCGGCGCAACAGTACGAGGTCGAGGGCGCAGATCAGCGCACCGACTCCGAACGCGGTCGGCCGGTCGCTGAGTGCGACGACCCCTCCGAGGAAGAGCCCACCGAGCCCGACCGCCGCGTCGAAGAAGAAGGAGAAGGTCGCGATGGCATGGCTGCGCGCCTCGGGAGCGGCCGACTCGACGGCCACGACGAACAGCGCAGGGAACATGAACGATTGTCCGACGGCGTAGACCGCCACGCCGAGGTAGGCGCCGAGAGCCGTCTGCCAGACGAACAGGCAGGCCAGCCCGGCCGTCGACAGGCTGAGGCCGAGGGTCGATGTCCGGACCGGCCCGAGACGATCGGGGAGCCGGGCCGCGAAGACGCGCATGGCGAGCACCACCCCGGCGAACAAAGCGAACAGCGTTCCACTGCGGGTAATGCCGACATCGCCCGCATACAGAGCGATGAAGGACAGGAATCCGGCGTATGCGATCAGATTGACACCGAGCACGAGACCGGGCCGGATCGCGCCCCGATGGAAGTACGTCGAGGGACGGCGAGTCGACCCGCCCGCCGGCCGGCCCGGCGCCCACCAGCCCAGCAGGCCACCGGCCACGCTCAGCCCCCCGGCAACGAGGAACGCGGCGTCGGCTCCCATCCCCTCGAACACGGCTTCTCCGATCAGCGGACCGGCTGCGAGCCCGCCGTAGACCGCGGTGGAGAAGTACGAGGCGGCCTCGCCGCGCCGGTTCGCGGGTGCGCCGTCCTGAATCGCCGCGGCGACGCCGACGAACAGCGCCGCCTCACCGAGCCCTGTCAGCAGCCGGAACGTGATGACGAGGCCGACCGTGTCGGCGACGACGTTCGCGGCCATCGCCAGCCCCGCGACGATGCCGCCGAACATGACGAGGAACCGCCGACCACGACGGTCGCCGAGCGGGCCGACGACGGGACGGAGCACTGCCGATGACAGACCGAACGCGCCGACCGACAGGCCGACCGCGACCGACCCGCCCCCGAGCTCGTCCTGGACGTAGGCGGGCAAAACCGGGAACTGGCTGCCCATCGCCAGGAAGTAGAGGAACCCGGCCGTGGTCAAGAGCGCGAACCTCGGGGTGACGAGCCGACTGGTCACGGTCAGGAGCGTGACGCCGGCCGGCGCGCGGCGTCGTAGAGCCGCTGGAGCTCGACCCGCAGGTCGGCAGTGGCCTGCTGTCGCGCCGATCGTCTCATGCGCCCACCCTCGGCCTCGAGGTGGATCGGCTCACCGACGACGACTCGAATCCTCGTGAGCCTCGGCAGTCTCTTGCCGGGCGGAAGCGCCCCTTCTGAGCCGTGGATGCCGACCGGAACGATCGGGGCGTTCGTCCGGCTGGCGAGGAACACGGCGCCTTCGAACAGCTCGGGAACGACGTCGCCCGACTGCCGGGTCCCCTCCGGGAAGACCAACACGGCATCGCCCTGCTCGAGAAGGCGCTGGGCTGACGCCAGGGCACCCCGGTCGGCGTTCTCGCGGTCGACCGGGAAACCGCCGAGCGCGGACATCACCCAGCTCAGCGCTCTGCCCTTGAACAACGACCGCTTCGCCAGGTAACGCATTCGCCGAATCGAGATGGCACCGAGGATCGGCGCATCGAAGTTCGACCGGTGCACCGGTGCGACCACGACCGGTCCGGCGAGGTCGAGCCGATCACGGCCCTCGACCTCGACCCGGTAGGGCCGCAAGAGGAACAGGCGGAGGAAGACCCGGGTGGTCCGGTAGAACCCCATCCCGGCGCGGCTGTCGCCGAGCGCGATCGCCTCGTCCTCGGTGAGGTAGCCGTCGGGGGTGGGCACGTTGCGCGCTCAGACCTGGCGGAACGCCACGAGCCCGCCGCCGTCGAGCACGATGGTCTGACCGGTGATCCACCGTGCGCTGTCGGCCGCGAGATACAACGCCGCGGCTGCGGCGTCCTCCACCTCGCCGAGTCGTTCGAGCGGGTACTGGGCCGCGACCGCTTCCCCCCGGCCGTCCTCCCACAGCAATCTCGAGAAGTCGGTCTTGATCAAGCCGGGCGCGAGCGCGTTCACCCGCACCGTTGGCGCCAGCTCCGCGGCGAGCTGCTCGGTGAGATGCACGCATGCCGCCTTCGAGATGTTGTAGACGCCGATCCATGCGTTCGTGCCGAACGCGCCGACCGATGCCACGTTGATGATCGACCCGCCGTTCTCCTGCATCGCGGCCTGCCAAGCGGCCTGGGTCCACAGCAGCGGGGCAGTCAGGTTCACCGCCATCGTGACATCCCACTTCTTGCGGTCGACGTCGATGGTCGGGCCGCTGTAGGGGCTCGCACCGGCGTTGTTCACCAAGATGTCGAGCCGGCCGAAGCGCTCGATCGTCGCCGCGACGGTCTCCTCGGCGACCTCGGCCTTGCTGGCATCGCCCGCCATCCATGCACACCGCTCGCCGAGCTCGGCTGCCGCCGCCTCGCACGCGTCGGGCTTGCGGCCGGTGATCATCACCTGGGCCCCGGCCTCGATGAATGCGGCCGCCATGGCCTTGCCGATGCCTCGGCTTCCACCGGTGATGACTGCGATCTGATCGTCGATTCGGAGCTCCATGGGTGCCGACGCTACTGCCCGTCCCCCGGCCGGGCCGAGTTGCCCGGCGTCCGACCGGCCACGCGAGCACGGCGGCACGCGTCGAGGTCACCGCCTACTTCGACACCATGCGCTTTGCGATCCGCACGTCCCCGCAGGTCACCTCGTGGGACTCGCTCGACGAGTGGCCCGGCGGCGAACGCGTCAGCCCTCCGGCTCTCCGTGGGGAGCGTAACCGTCGACGATCCCGGTGAGCCCGGTGGGGTCGTGGGGCCCGAATGCCAGCTGTTCGAGGATGCCCACCCCGACCTCGGCGCCGAGGTGGGCGCGGCAGACGGTCTGGATGTGGATCGACGACGGATCGAGAGGATCGATGTCGGCGAGCACGAGCGACTCGCCGCCGACCTCGAGCTCGCCGTGGTTCGACCCGTGCTTGAAGTGGGGGTGGGTGTAGCCGACACCCCGCATTCGGAACGTGAAGAGCGGTTCGAGGTCGATGGCCCGGGTCATGCCCTCGTGTGATGCCAGCGCGATGGCGGCGTGCTCGACCTCGCGGGTCCCGGGTTTCCAGCGCAGGTCGTAGTCGGCCGTGTCCATGGTGGTCGCGGGCGCGGCATCGGGTCCGTGGGTGGGCCGGCCGGGCGCGAGCACCGGAACGTCGAGGCCCGACTGCATCCAACGGTCGCCGTTCGCATGCTCGAACAATGCGAGGTGCGTGCAGTGTTCGGCGAAGTGCAGGGGCGCCCACAGCCAGAACAGGGCGGGCAACCGGGGTGGATGGTTCGCCGGCGCCGGTTCGCCGACGGGACGGACTCCCCACGAGCGATCTCGTGTACCGGCGAACGTGGCCGGCTCGACGGCCAGGGTCTGCCCCGCGACCGAGATCGTGCCGGTCCAGTTCCCCCACTGGGTGAGACGCGTGTAGTCCATGACGAGCACACCGTCGCGGTCGATGGACTGGCGGGGCTCCTCGATGGCGGCGGTCCGGGCATCGAACACGACGTCGGCAGTGAGCCCGGTGTCGTTGTCGTCGACGGCGATCCGCAGCGACCGGAGCGGCTCGAGCACCTCGACCTCGATCGGCCCTACGTCGGTGGACCGGTCGAGCGGCATTCGGCCCGAGGCGAACACCGAGTGCTGCACGCCGTCGACGATGACGGAGAATGCGGCGTCGATCACGCCCCGGTTCGGGTAGTGGCCCATGGCCGCTGCGAAGAAGACGCCGGCATCCGCGTCGTGGCCGTTGAAGAAGTACCGGTCGTAGTGATCGGCAGCGGCCGTCGCGGGGTGGGCGATCGGCAGCGGAGTCTGGTGGATCGGATAGTCGTCGTAGGGTGTCAGCACACCAACCGCGGTAGCAGCGTGGAAGCCGATTCGCCAGCCCGGCCTCCACGCGCTCGCCCCAGGCACCAGAATGGATGTGGTGCTCTTGCTCATCGGTCTCGCCGGCGGCCTCGCCGCCTGGAGCCTCGTCGAGTACCTCGCGCACCGCTTCTCCATGCATCGCCCGGTGGTCCGCTTCGATCCCATCGCCAGGGAACATCGCCGCCATCACCGCGACCCACTGGCGACCGACCTCCGGTTGCGGCTGATCGGCCACGGCGCCGGCTACGCCCTCGGCGCTGTGATCGGCCTCGCGTTGGCGTTCGTCATGGCGGCGCCGGTGGCATACGGCGTGGGGTTCGGCCTCGCGGCCGGCTACTCGACCTACGAGCTGGTGCACTGGTGCTCGCACCACCGCCCGGCCCGCACCCGGTACGGCGTCGCGCTGCGCCGTCGCCACGACGCGCACCACCACGGGCATCCCGGTGCGAACTACGGCGTCAGCACTGCGGTCTGGGACCGCGTGTTCGGCACCGTCGCCCCGATCGGATCGATCCGCGATCGGAGGCCCGCCCGGCCGTAGCGTCGTGCCATGATCGCCACCGTCGCAGCCGACCGACGCCGGGCAGTCGACCTCCGCCGGATGAAGACGCGGGCGACGATGCTCCTCGTCGCCACGACCGCGGCATTCCTCGTGCTCAGGGTCGGTGGAGCCGACGGGTGGCGGGGCTACGCGATCGCGTCAGCCGAGGCCGCGATGGTCGGCGGTCTCGCCGACTGGTTCGCGGTCACCGCGCTTTTCCGCCATCCGCTGCGCATCCCGATCCCGCACACCGCGATCATCCCGACGCGAAAGGACCAGATCGGCGAGAGCCTCGGCGATTTCGTCCAGCAGAACTTCCTCGACGGCGATGTGCTCGCCGACCGGGTCGCCGCCGCCCACATCGGGCGACGAGCAGCCGACTGGCTCGCCGCGCCGGAACATGCGGCCCGCGTCGCGCGACAGCTCGCCGATGCCGTGGTCGGCGCAATCGAGCTCCTCGACGACGATGTCGTGCTCGACGCGCTCCAGTCGCTGCTCCGCGGGCGCCTCCAGCGCACCCCGGCCGCACCCGTGCTGGCCCGGGCACTCGACGCCGCGGTCGAGAGCAGCCAGCACCAGGTCGCGCTCGACGCCGTGCTCGGTGGGCTCCAGCGCAGCATCGACGACAACGCCGACCTGTTTCGCCAGCGCCTCGCCGAGGAGTCACCGTGGTGGGTACCCGAGACCATCGACGATCGCATCTTCGAACGCATCGTCATCGGCATCCGCAACACGATCGAGGCGGTGCGGGCCGACCCCGATCACCCACTACGCGCCCATCTCGAGGAGCGGCTGCGGGAGCTGGCCGCACGACTCCGAACCGATGCCGATCTGCAACGGCGGGTCGACGAGGTCCGCGACGAGGTGTTGGAGCGCGAGGACCTACGCGGTTGGATCCAGCGATTCTGGTCGGAGCTGGAGGCCGATCTGCGTGCGGCCATCGAGGCGCCCGAGTCGACCCTGCTCCCGCGTATCGAGGCCGAGGTGACCCGCGTTGCCGAGCGACTCCGACGCGACACGCGGCTCCAGGCCCGCATCGACGACTACGCCACCAGGGCCGCGCGGTACCTCGCCCAACAATCGGGCGGCGAGGTCGCCGATCTCATCGCCACGACCGTCGCTCGCTGGGACGCAGACGACACGAGCCGCCGAATCGAGCTCCACGTCGGCCGCGACCTCCAGTACATCCGCATCAACGGCACGGTCGTCGGCGGGCTCGCGGGCCTCGTCATTCACGCCGTTGGCGAGGTCATCGCGTGACCACCCTCACGCCGTTGGCGAGGTCATCGCGTGACCACCCTCACGCCTTTGGCCAACCGATCGCCTGACGGCCGGTCTACCGGCTGCGGACCAGACGACCCGGCCGAGCGCCGGTGTCCTCGTCGTCACGGCGGGTGATCACCCCGTTGACGATCGTGGCCAGGTAGCCCGACACCGGCTGGATCAGTCGGGTGCCGCCGGCCGGCAGGTCGTCGTGGGGGCGGGGCGCGGCCACCGCCAGGTTCTCGAGATCGATGACGTTCACGTCGGCCCGCTTGCCGACCTCGAGGGTGCCGCGATCGGTCAGGCCGTAGAGGGCGGCGTTGCCGGCGGTCTGCTTGGCCACGAGGAATTCGAGGGGGATCTGTTCGCCCCGACTCCGGTCGCGGGCCCAGAAGCTGAGCTGGGTCGACGGCATCGACCCGTCACAGATGAGGGTCACGTGAGCGCCGGCATCGCTCAGTCCGGTGACGGTGGCCGGGTGGACGAGCATCTCGCGGATGACGTCCTGTCGCTTGTTGACATCGTCGCCGCTCAGGATCGACGCCATGGCCGTCCCGTCTCGCTCCAGCAAGAAGTCGTACATGACGTCGAGGACCTCG
>JAOTZB010000313.1 GCA_029861625.1 Acidimicrobiia bacterium | reverse complement strand
GCACTCTTCATCGTCTCCGCCGACTGGAGGACGAACGGCAGCTGCATCTCACCGGACGCGAAGAGCTCGCCCACCACCTTCATGCCGGCGAGGAGGGTGTCGTTGATGATGCTCATCGCCGCGGTGCCTTCGCTGAGCGACTCGTCGAGGTCGTCGGTGAGCCCGTCTCGTTCGCCGTCGATGATGCGTTGAGAGAGTCGTTGCTCGACGGTCCAGTCCGAGCGGTCCTCTCGTTCGACGTCGGCTGCCTGTACGTCGGCGAAGACCTCGAGCAGGGTCGTCAGCGGGTCGTAGTCGTCATCGGTTCCGTCGCCACCCTCGGTGCCCTGGCGATCCCACACGAGATCGAGCGCGGTCTGGCGTTGTTCGTCGGGAATCCGGTTGAGCGGCATGATGCGACCGGCGTGGACGATGGCGGAGTCGAGCCCGGCTTCGACGCATTCGTGCAGGAACACCGAGTTCAGCACGTGGCGGGCCGCGGGCTTCAGCCCGAAGGAGATATTGGAAACACCCAAGGTCGTGTAGACGCCCGGGAGCTCGGCCTTGATCTTCCTGATCGCCTCGATGGTGGCGATGGCGTCGCGGCGCAGGTCGGCGTCGCCGGTCGAGAGCGGGAAGGTGAGCGCGTCGAATATCAGATCGGATGACGCCAGGCCGTAGGTGTCCACGGCGAGATCGTGGATGCGATGGGCCACGCGCAGCTTCCACTCGAGATCGCGGGCCTGGCCTTCCTCGTCGATCAACAAGCACACGACAGCGGCGCCGTACTCCTTTGCCAGCCGGAACACCTGGTCGATTCGTGAGCCCTCGCCCAGTCCGTCCTCGAGGTTGGCGGAGTTCAGGATCGCCCGACCGCCGATCCACTGCAGGCCGGCCTCCATGACGGGCGATTCGGTGGAGTCGAGCACGAGCGGGGCGCTGACCTGGGTCGCGAAACGTCGGGCCGCCTCGTCCATGTCGACGCGTCCGTCGCGACCCACGTAGTCGACGCACACGTCGAGGATGTGGGCGCCCTCCTTGACCTGGTCCTTGGCCATCTGGAGACACGTGTCCCAGTCGCCCTCGACCATCGCCTCGCGGAACTTCTTCGAGCCGTTGGCATTGGTCCGCTCGCCGATGATGAGAAAGGAGGTGTCCTGTTCGAAGGGCACGAAGCTGTAGATCGACGTTGCGCCCGGCTCGAACTCCGGCGTGCGCGTCGCCGGCACGAGGTCCTGGCAGCGACGGACGACCTCCGCCAGGTGCTCGGGCGTCGTGCCACAGCAGCCACCGACGATGGTGACGCCCAGCTCGGTGATGTAGCGCTCGTGGTAGGCGGCGAGCTCGCTGGGCGTGAGGTCGTAGTGCATGTGACCGTCGACGACCGACGGCAGCCCGGCGTTGGGGATGCACGCGATCGGGACACGTGAATGCTGCGAGAGGAAGCGCAGGTGCTCGCCCATCTCTTCGGGACCGGTCGCACAGTTGATGCCGATGACGTCGATACCCATGGGCTCGAGCGCGGCCAACGCCGCGCCGATCTCGGTGCCGGGAAGCATGCGGCCCGTGAGCTCGATGGTGACCTGGGCCTGGACCGGCACGGTGCGGCCGAGCGCCGTCATCGCGCGCCGGCACCCGTTGATGGCTGCCTTGGTGCCGAGCAGGTCGAACATCGTCTCGATCAGGAAGAGGTCGACGCCGCCCTCGAGCAGCGCACGGGCCTGGACCTCGTAGTGGTCGCGGAGCTCGGCATACGGAATCTGACCGAGCGAGGCGAACTTGGTTCCGGGTCCGATCGACCCGGCGACCCATCGAGGGCGGTCGGACTCCGCGAACGCGGCGACGGCCTCCCTGGCGATGCGGGCGGCGGCGAGGTTGATCTCGGTGACGCGGTCCGCGATTCCGTACTCGGCCAGTGGAACGCCGAATGCACCGAACGTTGCCGTCTCGATCACATCGACGCCGATCTCGAGATACTCACGGTGCAGGTCGGCGATGACGTCGGGACGGGTCACGCAGAGAATCTCGTTGCAGCCCTCGAGGTCGGGGCCGCCGAAGTCCTCGGCATCGAGATTGCGTTCCTGGATGCCCGTGCCGAAGGCGCCGTCGACGACGAGCACGCGGCTCGCGGCGGCGGCGAGGTAGTCGGAGGAAGTCATTGCTCGACAAGGCTAGGGCGTCGGCTCGCGGGGACCTCGGTGTTTCTCCGGCGTCCGCTCGGGGATCTCCGTCTTTCTCCGGCGTCGTACCCCATGGGCCGGCGGCTCACTATCGTCGACAACCTGTGCCGACTCCGGAGGAGATGCCCATGACGCTCAAGGTCACTCTGGCCCGTTCCGTACCCGCGATTGCCGACATGGTCGTGGTGCCCGTGTTCTCCGACGATGTCGGCGACCGGCCGGCCGGGCTCGACTGGGGCGTGCTCGAGGCTGCCGGCTTCGACGCCGGGGTCGGTACGACGTCCACCGTCGGCGGCGACGGCGCCGTGAACCTCGTGGTCGGGCTCGGACGCCGCGCCGAGATCGATGCGAACACCTGGCGATCGGTCGGCATCGCGATCGGGAAGAACGCTCGCCGGAACCGTGTGGTCGGCGCGGCACTGCTCGACCTCGTACCCGACGACGACCGTCGCGCGGTGGCCCGCTCGCTCGCCGAGGGCATCGTGCTGGGCTGTTATTCGTTCACCTCGTGGAAGTCCGACCCGAAGACGTCGACGCTCCGACGAGTGGCCATCGTCGGCCGCGGTCGGGGCCTCAGCGCAGCCGTGCGCGTGGGGGCGCACGTCGGCGGCTGCATCAACTGGGCTCGCGATCTCGTCAATCGGCCCGGAGGCGATCTGACGCCACCCGAGTTCGCGGCCGAGGCCGCGACGATGGCCGGCCGCGAGGGGCTGTCCTCGAAGGTTCTGACGAGGGCCGGCATCGAGCGGGCCAAGCTCGGTGGGCTGCTCGGCGTCAACCGCGGCTCGTACCACGACCCTCGTCTCGTGCGGCTCACGTACACGCCGACGGGTCGCCCTTCCGGTCACGTCGTACTGGTCGGCAAGGGGATCACGTTCGACTCCGGCGGACTGTCGATCAAGACGATGGCCGGGATGATGACCATGAAGGACGACATGGGAGGCGGCGCGGCTGTCCTCGGTGCCATGGCCTCGCTGTCCGCGGTCGCACCCAGGGTGAAGGTGACCGCCATCGTCCCGATGACCGACAACATGGTCGGCCCGAACGCGACGAGGCCGGGCGACGTCCTGACGATCCGCAACGGCAAGACCGTCGAGGTCCTCAACACCGACGCAGAGGGGCGCCTCGTGCTGGCCGACGGCCTGTCGCTGGCGGGTGAGGCGTCGCCCGACGCGATCATCGACGTGGCGACGCTCACGGGCGCATGCATGGTGGCGCTCGGCAAGAAGTACGCCGGGCTCATGGGCAACGACGAGGGTTGGGTCGATCAGGTCGCGATGGCTGCGGACCGTTCGGGCGAGCTCGTCTGGAAGCTGCCCCTTCCGGCGGAGTACCGCGAGAAGCTCGACAGCGAGGTGGCCGATCTGAAGAACATCGGCGGCTCCCACGCGGGCGCGCTCACGGCCGGGCTGTTCCTCCAGGAGTTCGTGCCCGACGGCGTCCCATGGGCGCACATCGACATCGCCGGCCCGGCGTGGTCCGATGCCGACGAGGGCGACACTCCGAAGGGCGCAACCGGCTTCGGCGTCCGGACACTTGTCTCGCTGCTCGAGCACTTCGACGCGCCGAGCTGATGGGCGTCGGCAGCCTTCAGCCGGCCGCCACAGTGGCCGCGGCGGCGTGATGGCGTTGGCGGGCCCACTCGGTGGCATCGCGGCTCGTGTCGGGGGAGAAGCGCCAGCACTGGAGCTGTGATTCGGTCGCCGACCGGTTCTCGCCCAGCTCGACCAGCGTGAGGGCGAGTCGGCGGGCACGCCGCCGTTCGTCCTCGCGGTGCTGTTCGTCGTCGGCAAGCGCCTCGAGGTACTCGTGCGAGCGCCCGAGTCGCTCGGGGAGTCGTGCGACCTGGCGCCGATCGAGGCTCGGCACGCGGCGACGAACCATGAGCTCGTCGCCCGAACGTTGTGCCATGCCGAACATGCACAGCCGATCGATCGTTCTGGTGATCGGCGCGTTTCCGCCGATGCCACGACCGAGGCCGAGCTCGGCCGCCAGATCGGCCGGCGAGATCACGAACCCGTCAGGGTCGTCGTCGAATGCCGTCGTGAGTCTCCGCAACAGCCAGGATGCGCTCGGGCCGAGGATCCCCAGCCAGAACTGCTCGACATACCCGGCTCTCGGATCGTGCCCGCGGTGGTCGACGACCGGGTCGTGCCACGGCAGGACCGTCAGGATGTCGGGCAGGGGTGTGGTGGGCACGGGCAGCCTCCGTCGAAGAGTTGCAACGGGGGAAGCCGTCCGACAGCATGCCGCATCGCTGGAGCAATATCAATTGATTTCGATATATTTCACTCATGGCGGAACCATACTCCCGTCGGCCACAGTGGCGCCACGATGCTCCCGTCCGCCACAGTGTCGGTATGAACGACCCCGTCGGCGCGGCCGC
>JAOTZB010000312.1 GCA_029861625.1 Acidimicrobiia bacterium | reverse complement strand
CGGTCACCACCGAGATCCAGCTCGACCTCACGGGGCCCGGCGGCGGGACGTGGACGATCTCGCCGGCCGGCGATGCGCCGTTCGTCACGATCACCGAGGGCCCGTCGGGCTCGGCCGCGGCGACCGTTGTCTCGAGCGCACACGACTTCTTCGGGTGGGGCACGGCCCGGTTCGACTGGCGCGACTCGGCCACCATCACCGGCGACGACGCCTACGCGGCCTCGGTGCTCGACCTGGTGAACGTCATCTGACCGATCCGGTCAGCTCTCGTCGGGCAGGGGATAGTGGACCCCCGGGATGCCGCCGCTGAGGGCCTGGTACCACTCGGGACGGTCGACGACACCCCGATACCGGTCGCCCACCATCGGCGCGGTCTCCTTGTTCCACTCGTAGTGGATCGGCGGGATCTGGAAGAAGCCGTTGGCGGCGTTGGTGCCACCATCGACCAACAGGTCGACCCCGGTGATGTAGCTCGCCATGTCGGACGACAGGAACATCACGGCGTTGGTGACCTCCTGCGCCTCGCCGACGCGCCGCATGGGTGTGCGGCTGGCGATCCATTTGTCCATTCCCATCGCCTCGAGCGCAACACGGGTCATCTCGGTCACGATGAAGCCGGGTGACACCGAGTTCACGCGCACTCCCCGGTCGGCCCACTCACAGCCGAGCTGCAGCGTGAGATTCCGCAGGCCCCCTTTCGCCGCGGCGTAGGGAGCGATGTTCACCTCGCTGCCGCCACTCGCCATGATCGAGCAGATGTTGACGATCGAGCCGCTCGCCCGCGCGAGCATGTGGCGGCCGCATTCACGGGCGTAGAGGAACGCCCCGACCAGGTCGACCGCGATCACCTGGTTGAACGTCTCGGTGGGATAGACCTCGGCGCCCATGCCCCGGATGTCGCTGATACCGGCGTTGTTGACCAACACGTCGATGCCGCCGTGGTCGGCGATACCCGCGGCCACCACTCGCTTCACGTCGTCTTCGACCGACACGTCGCCGGTCGCGACCGTGACGGAGGCGCCCTTGGCGCGGCACGCCTCACCGACCGCTTCGAGCATGTCCGTCGATCGGGCCGTGAGCACGAGGTCCGCCCCGGCGTCGGCATACGAGAGTGCGAACTGCTCGCCGAGCCCGTACGACGCTCCGGTGATGATCACGGTCTTGCCCGAGAAGTCGAACATCATTTCCCCTTGGTCGCGGCTGGCCGAACGATCGTAGAGTGCATGCTCCGGCACGACCCAGCGAGCGTCGCGGTGAGCGGTCCGGGCACTAGTGTCGTCGCCATGCGTGTGCTGGCATTTGCAGCGGTGAAGGGTGGCGTCGGCAAGACCACGGCCGCGGTGAACGTCGCGGTCGAAGCCGCGAACAGCGGGGCGAGGACCCTGATCTGGGATCTCGACCCCCAGGGGGCCACGTGTCACCTGCTGGGAATCGACGTCGATCTGAAGCGACCGGCGAGCCAGATCCCGTTCCGGAAGCGACCCTTGCACCGCGACGCCGTGAAGTCCTCGGTCAAGAGGCTCTCCGTCATCCCGGCCGACATGTCGCTGCGGAATCTCGGGCTCGAGCTCGAGGCGAAGAAGGCGCCGAAGCGGCGGCTCGCCCGAGCGCTCGACCGCATCGCCGAGAAGTTCGACGTGGTGATCCTCGACCTGCCGGCCGGAATCGATCTCGCGGTCGAGAGCGCACTCCAGGCATCGGGCACGATGGTCGTGCCGATCGTGCCGTCGACCCTGTCGGTGCGGTCATTCGACCAGTTCCGCGAGTTTGCCGCGGCCGATCGCCGGCTCGGGAAACGCCAGCTGCTCGGATTCGTCAGCATGCTCGAGCCGACGCGGCACAGACAGCAGGACTTCTACCACGAGCTTCGCGACAGCCGTGACGACGTACTCGAGACGTGGATTCCGGCCACCGTCGAGGTCGAGCGGGCCTGCGATCGCCGGCTTCCCGTGTCGATCGCATTTCCCGGCGGCCGGGCCGCCGCCGCGTACAAGGCGCTGTGGGAAGAACTGGCTTGAGCGCAACGCCGTCTGCCCTCCGTGGCGTGAGGGTCATCGACATGGCGACCGTCATCGCCGGGCCCGGTATCTCCCGTCACCTGGCCGACTTCGGAGCCGACGTCATAAAGGTCGAGCCCCCAGGTGGCGATCCCGTGCGCCGCATGGGCTGGAAGGCGACACCCGACGACGACGCGCTCTACTGGAAGCTGCTGTCACGGGGCAAGCGCTGCCGCACCCTGAACCTCAAGGACCCGGCCGGCCGCGGCCGGCTGCTCGAGCTCGTCGACGATGCGCACGTGCTCATCGAGAACCTTCGGCCGGGGAAGCTCGAGGCGCTGGGACTGGCGCCCGCAGTGTTGCACGAGCGAAACCCGGCCCTTGTCGTGGTGCGAGTGACGGGCTTCGGCCAGGACGGTCCGTATGCCAACCGGCCCGGGTTCGCCACCAACGCCGAGGCCATGGGTGGCTGGGCTGCCATCAGCGGTGAACCCGACGGCAAACCCCAGCTCCCCCCGGTCGCGCTCACCGACGAGGTCACCGCCATGTCCGGAGCGTTCGCGACCATGGTCGCGCTGTGGCACGCGCGAGAGACGGGTGAGGGCCAGGTGGTCGACTGCTCGCTGCTCGACAACCTGTTGCAGCTTCTCGGCCCGTTGCCGGCGGCCAACGCCGCACTCGGGTACGAACAGCCTCGCCTCGGTGGTGGCATCCCCTACACCTCGCCCCGGGGCACCTACCGCACCGCCGACGGCGAATGGATTGCCGTCTCGACGTCATCGGAGGCGATCGCCACGAGGGTGCTGGGGCTGCTCGGCGTCGCCGACGACGAGCGCTTCTCGACCCAGGCCGGTCGGCTCGCCCATCGAGACGAGCTCGATGTCGTGATGGACGAGTGGGTGGCCCAGCGCACGATGACCCAGGTCGTCCGCGCCCTCGATGCGATCGATGCTGCGTACGCACCCGTGAACTCGATGTCACAGATCCTGGCCGACCCGCACGTGCAGGCCCGCCAGTCGCTCATCGAGGTCGACGGGGTCGTGATGCAGAACGCAGTGGCCCGGATGAGTCGCACCCCGCCGGTCATCCGCCACGCCGGTGCGGCTCCCGACAGCGACCGCGGCGGCGGTTTCACCGACTGAGGGGATCGCATGGCGAAACCACTCCGGGTTTTGGTGGTCACCGGGGGCCATCCGTTCGAAGCCGAGCCCTTCTTCGCGGTGTTCGACGCTGACGACGGCATCGATTGGACCCACGTCGAACAACCCGAGGCCAGGCACTGGTTCCACCCCGACAGAGCGGGCGCATTCGATGTCATCTGCTGCTACGACATGCCGGGCATCACCTTCACGGGCTCCGATCCACCCGTGCTGTTCGAGCTACCCGATGCGGAGCTCGTGGCCGGTGTGGAGGAGATGTTCGAAGGGGGCCAGGGCCTCGTCTCGATGCATCACAACATCGCGGGCTGGCCGGCTTGGGACGGCTGGGCCGAGATCGTCGGCGGACGCTTCCACTACCAGCCGGCCCGGCTCCGTGGCCGGGCGTGGCCCGATTCCGGCTATGTCCACCATGTCACCCACACGGTCGAGGTCCTCGATCCCGGTCATCCGATCTCGGCCGGGCTCGGTGACAGCTTCGAGATCACCGACGAGCTCTACCTCTTCCCGATCTTCGAGTCGCACGTGGTGCCACTGTTCCGCAGCGACTTCAGCTTCACCGACGAGCACTTCTTCTCCGCCGACCGGGCCATTCGCGGCGCCCGGAACGCCCGAGGCGGTTGGTCGCACCCGGCGGGCAGCCCACTCGTCGGATGGGTGAAGCACGCCGGTCGGTCACCCGTCGCCTATCTCCAGTTCGGCGACAGCCCGGTCACCTACGCCGATCGCAACTTCAGGAGAGCGTTGGCGAACGCCCTGCGGTGGGCGGCGAGCGACGACGCCCACCGGTGGGCGCAGGCCCGGCGCGACTCGCAGCGCTGACCGCCGTCACCGACCGAGTCGCCGGATCGACCGTCATGCTCCACCGTCGGCTCGGGTGGCCATCCATCGTCGTCGTCGAGCCGGTGCCGACCCGGCAAGGGTAAGCGTGAGGTCGCGAGTGCGGAATGGCTCAGAGAAAGCCGAGCGGGTCGACCGGGGAGCTGTCGATGCGGATCTCGAAGTGCAGGTGTGGTCCGGTCGACCAGCCCGTCGAGCCCACATAGCCGATGACCTCGCCTTGTCCGACGCTTCCGCCGACGCTCACCGCGAGGGCCGACTGGTGGCCGTACAGGCTGGTGACGCCGCCGCCATGGTTGATGATCACGGTGTTGCCGTAGCCGTCCATCCAACCGGCCGTGATCACGACCCCGGCGGCGGTCGCGGCGATCGGAACGCCGCTGCCGGCATTGATGTCGATTCCGGAGTGGAAGCGCTCGGTGCCGAAGATGGGATGGATGCGGAAGCCGAATGTCGACACGACGGTTCCGTTGACGGGCCAGATGAAGCTCGTCGGGCCACCCTCGGGCGGGAGCGCCGGCGCGGGATCGGTGCTCTCGCCGTCGTCGGGGGTGCCGTCGTCG
>JAOTZB010000311.1 GCA_029861625.1 Acidimicrobiia bacterium | reverse complement strand
TGCCGGCGAGGCTCTGCGGTTGGTTGGCGACGATCCCCACCGGACGACCGGCGATGGTCGAGAGCGTGGTGATGATGTTCGGCGCCCATGCCGCCCGAGATTCGAGCATCTCGCCGTCGTCGACGATCTCGCGGATTATGTCGCGCACGTCGTAGGACCCTTGCGGACTGACGGGAAGCATGTCGAGCAGATCGGGATTCGGTCGATCCGCAGGATCGTCGGTGTCGTAGATGGGTGGCAACGAGTCGGTGTCGGTCGGCAACAGGGTCAACAGCTCGATGACGAGGTCGTCGGTCGCAGCGCGATCGGCGACGACGAACGAGGCGGCGCCGTCGCTGCGGGCGTGGAGCATTGCGCCGCCGAGCGATTCGGGATTGATCGGCACGCCCGTGTACTGCTCGACCATGCGGGGGCCGCTGACGAATGCGTACGCCTTGGCGGTCATTATCGAGAAGTCGGCGATGCCGAGGAACAGTGCCGGGCCCGAGACGGCCGGTCCGTCGACGCAGACGACGGTGGGCACGATACCCGACGCCCGCACGAGTGCTCGGGCGGCGGTGCCCCACCCGTGGGTGGCGGCCACACCTTCGTGGACGTCGGCGCCGGTGGACGAGAGGTGGAAGACCAGCGGGATCCGCCGGTCGACAGCCGTGTCGGCGGCGACAGCGAGATTGGCGCCGTCGACGGCTCGCAGCGAGCTCGGGTGCTCGGCGTCGCCGACCGAAGCCACGACGGCGGGCCGGTGGCCGAGTCGGGTGATCTCGATGCGCGTCGCACCGCCGGTGCGAGAACGGAGCTGCACGGCGTGGCGACCGGTTTCGCGGTCCCCGGAGAGGGAGTCGGGCACGGAGCCGAGTCTGTCACGTCGTGGAGTCATCCGGCGGACGCTGGATGCGGCTGGAGCGCCGGTCGGCGGTGTGCCTCATCGGCGATCAGCTCGCGGAGAACCCCGACCACCGTGCGCGTCGTTGCCGACGGCGGTACACGCCGGTTCGAGATGAGCCCGACCGACCGGGTGACGGGGCCACGGACCGGTATCGCCGCGCAGCTTCCATCGGTGGGGACCGCGCTGGCGGGCAGCAGGCCCGCGCCGCAGCCCTGACCGACCATGCTGGCGAGCAGGCTGACGCCGTCGATCTCGGCCCGGGGGCTGAGCTCGAGGCCGTTGGCGCGGAGCTCGTCGTCGATGCCGTCGCGCATGCTCGTGCCTCGCGGTGAGACGAGAACGGGCATCGAAGCCAGGTCGGCCAGGGTGATCTCGTCGGTCTTCGCCAGGGGGTCATCGGCGGCGAGGGCGAGCACGAGCATCTCGTCGAACATGGGCTCGGCCTCGAGATCACGATCGTCGATCGGCAGGTTCACGATCGCGAGGTGCAGATCGCCGTTCGACACCTGCGGCGCGAGGCTCGTGGTGGTCGCATCGACCACGTGGAGCGCGAGCAGGGGATAGTCGGCGGCGAGCCGCTCGAGCAGACGGGGGAGGAGCCACCGGCCGACAGTGCCGATGGTGCCGATGCGGACGGTGCCGGTGATCTCGTCGCGCATGGCCGCCAGGTCGGGGCCGATGGCGTCGACCTCGGCGTGGATTCGCCGGGCTCGGGCCGCGACGGCGGCACCCTCGGCGGTGAGTTCACCCGTCGAGCGGTTGATCAGGTCGTTGCCGAGCTCTCGTTCGAGTCGGGCGATGTGGTTCGACACATTCGACTGGACGGTGTGCAGCTCGCGGGCTGCGGCCGAGAAGGATCCGTGGTCGGCGACGGCGAGCAGGACGCGGAGCTGGCGGATGTCCATGGCGTGTGGGCCCTTCTCGGGGTCGACCTCTCCATCTCCGAGAACGGACGGACCATCTCTCGGATGGAATGGTCTACTTCAGACTATCTGTATTGGAGATGGACAGTATCACGAACAACTGTTGGACACCGTGCGTGAACTGAATCACAATGATCCCCAGAAGGTCGAGGTCACAAGTTCCCCCCGAACTGGGCCACGATCGCAGGGTTCGAGTGAACTGTCCCCCACAGCGCTCGAATACCGCTCGAGAACGAGGCCGGCTCCCCCCGCCGGTCTCGTTCCGGTTTTCGGGTCAGGAGCCGAACCGCTACCGTCTCACCGTGCGAACGGCCGCAATCTTCGATCTCGACCGGACGCTGCTCGCCGGCGGTAGCGGACCAATCCTCGCCGAGGTCTTGCGCGACGAGGGACTGACCGATCGCGGCATTCCCGGGCAGGGCCTCCTGTATTGGGTCTACGAACGATTCGGCGAGAACCGACCGTCGATGGAGATCGCCCGACACGGTGCACGGTTCTCGACCGGTTGGGATCAGGGCAAGGTTCGTGCCGCCGGCGAGGTCATCGCCGAACGGCTCGGGTCGATCCTCCAGCCATTCGCCGCCGCCGAGCTGTCGAGGCACAGGAAGGCCGAACGAATACTGGTACTCGCCACCACCACGCCCTACGACCTCATCGAACCATTCGCCCGCTCGATCGGTATCGATGTCGTGTTGGCCACTCGGTATGCGGTCACCGACGGTCAGTACAACGGCGAACGCGATGGTCGGTACGTCTGGTACAAGGACAAGCGCGACGAGGTCGTCGAATGGGCTGCGTCAGCGAACGTCGATCTGGCCGAGTCCTACGCCTACTCGGACAGCCGATACGATGTCCCGCTCCTCGGCGCCGTCGGCAATCCGGTGGCCGTCAATCCCGATCCGCGGCTCCGTCTGCTGGCCGAGCTGCGGCGGTGGCCGGTCCGTTACCTCGACGCACCACCGGGGGTCACCAAGATCGCCGGACTCGAGCTCCAACGGGCGGTGTTCCCGTTCATGCAGCCCGAGCTGTTGCTGTACGCAGATCTCACCGTCAATGACGAGATGAACATCCCCGCCGACGGTCCGGCCATCATTGCATCGAACCATCGGAGCTACTTCGACCCGCTCGCCATCACCTTCGCGCTCGCCCGCGTCGATCGGCCGGGCCGATTCCTCGCCAAGAAAGAACTGTTCGAGGCCCCCTTCGTCAAACAGCTCGTCTCGACCATGGGCGCGATCCCCGTGTACAGGGGCAGCGGTTCCGACGAGCCCCTCCGAGCTGCGGCCGAGGCCCTCGATGCGGGCGAGGTCGTGGTCGTCCTTCCCCAGGGCACGATTCCACGCGGTCAGAGGTTCTTCGAGCCCACGCTCGAGGCCCGCCCGGGCGTCGCCCGACTGGCCGACATGTCCGGGGCGCCCGTGATCCCGGTCGGATTGTGGGGCACCGAGGCTGTGTGGCCCAGAAGCGCCCGACTCCCGAAGTTCATGAACGTCATGACGCCACCCCCGGTGTCGGTCACCGTCGGTCCGCCCGTGGAAGTCGAGGGCAGCAACCCCGAGGTCGATACCAAGACGATCATGGCGGCGATAGCCGATCTGCTGCCTCCAGAGTCCAGGTACGCCAGGAGCCCGACCCCCGACGAGCTGGCGGCGACATTTCCACCGGGGCACACTCCGAGCTGAGCTCGACAATGGTGGAACATCGGATGCGGAAGTCGAGGCGGGGACAGCGAACCGCATGGACGCGCGCCGCGGGCGTGATCGTCGCGGCCATGGTCGTCGCGAGCTCGTGCAGCGGCGGCGATGACGGGGCCACGGCCGAACCCACGGTGACGCCGGACCAGACGGAGACCCCGACCGTCGAGGTCGACGACCCGACACCGACTGCCGCGCCGACCGCCACGCCCGACGATGTCGAGGTCGAGGAGCCGACGGTGACGCCCGAGTCGGAGCTCGAGGCAGCGGTGGGTGTGTGGGAGCAGTTCTGGGATGTCGCCGGCGCCCCCGACGACGATCTCGAGTCCGCCGCGGTCGTCGAGTCGCTCCTGACCCCCGAGTCCGCCGATGTCGTGTTCGGGACCGTACGAGGGTCGGCCGACCGGACCGTCACGAATTTCCCGGTCGTCGATGACGACGGCGTCGGCGGGTTCGTCGTCAACGACTGCATGTTCATGTCGCCGCCGCTCTCGGGCCCCACGGTGTGGTTCTCGGCCCGACTGATCCCCGATGACGCCGGAGGCTGGCTCGTCGACGACCTGGTGGTGGAATCGCTCGACAGCTGTGTGCCCGCCGTACTCGCCCGAGAAGCCGTCGCCGGCTACGAGGCCTACTGGGATGCGCGGCTGGAATACTGGGATCCTCCCGATGTCGAGAACGAACTGGTCACTCAGACCATGACCGGCGTCCATCTCGAGCTGATCAGCGACCTGCTCGTTCAGTCCGAACAGGATGGGTGGGCGTTTCGGGGCCGACCCGAGACGCACCCCGAGATTGTCGAGGTCCGTTCTCCGACCGAGCTCGTCGTGTTGGATTGTCAGGTCCAGGACCCGCTGTTGGGTGCGTACTCGCTGGAATCGGGTGAGCGGCTCGATGACCTGGTCGCGCCGATCGCAGATGGACAGCGCGATGTCCGGTCAGCTGTCATGATCGAAGAAGACGGCTTCTGGAAGGTCTCCGATAGGCGTGGGGAGGTGAACACGACGTGCGATCTCGCACCGACCGAGTTCGGACTGCTCACGGTCTAGTCCTCGCGCTTGCCTTA
>JAOTZB010000310.1 GCA_029861625.1 Acidimicrobiia bacterium | reverse complement strand
CCCACGACACGACGCGGCGGAAGAGATATCGCGCCACTTCGTCGGGACTGAGGCGCCGCTGGCCGCGCTGGGTGCACGTGACGCCATATTCGTTCTCGATGCCGAAGATGCGGCGTTGCATGATGCTGTCACGCTACCGGTGTCGCGCTCGCCGGGGGCCGATCGTCGGATCACGGCGCCGCTCGGTGCACGCCGCGTTGACCACGCAGTGCAGTCGGACCGGGACGGAGCGAGGCGCTCCGCCCCCGCGAGCTCGGTGAAAATGGTAGGTTCGCAAGAGGTCCGGTGATGGATGATCGACGGGAGGAGCGCAGCCGTGGGTTCGTTCGATCGACGTCATTTCCTGAAGGGCAGCGCCGCACTCGTCGGCGGCGCGGCGGTGGCCGGCCCGTTCCAGGGTTTCGTGGCCGGTCCGGTGTTCGCCGGGCCCGGAGCCGGACTCGACTACGGGCCGCTCGGCCCGGTGCCCGACCTGCGTGACGGCGTCGTGCGCCTCGACCTGCCAACGGGTTTCCACTATCGCTCATACGAGCCGGCCGGGACGCCGTTGACGTCCGATCCGAGCATCCCGGTGCCGGGACGACACGACGGCATGGCTGCGTTCTACGGCTCCCGTGCGAACGTGTACACGGTTGTTCGGAACCACGAGATCAACGGACCCGGCAGCCCGATCGGTCCCGGTGACGCCTACGACACCATGACGAGCGGCGGCACGATCACGACCGTCGTCGATCGGCACGGAAGGGTGCTCGACGACTGGGTCAGCCTCAACGGCACACAGAACAACTGTGCCGGCGGCCGCATGCCGTGGGGCTCTTGGGTGTCGTGTGAGGAGACCGTCAACGGCCCCGATGTGTACGACGACTTCACCCGGGGCTCTGCCCCACCGGAGACCTATGACCGGAACCGGCAGCTGACCCAGAAGCACGGCTACATCTTCGAGGTTCCCGCCGACTCGGTCTCGGACAACGAGCCCATCCGATCCGCAGGACGCTTCGCACACGAGGCCGCCGCGTGTGATCCCGCGACCGGGTACCTCTACATGACCGAGGACAACTTCGCGTTCCCTTCCGGGTTCTACCGGTACCGTCCGCCCTCGAACCCCATCGAGACCGGGTCGCTCGAGGACGGCGGCGTGCTCGAGATGCTCAAGGTCCTCGGTGTGCAGCGAGCGAATCTGTCGTTGACCCAGGGGGCCGGGGCCAGCTATTCGGTCGAGTGGGTCGAGATCCCCGACCCCGATCCGCTCTTCCCCATGGCCGGCGGGGAACCGACGGTCACCAACGACGAGGCCATCGTGGCGGTGGGCGACCAGGGCCGGGCCGCGGGAGCTGCGCTGTTCTCTCGGCTGGAGGGCTGTGCATACGACGAGGGCGTCGTCTACTTCGTCTCGACCCAGGGCGGTCCCACCAATGCCCCTGACACCGCGCCGAGCGGTTTCGGCAACGGTCGGGGCCAGGTCTGGAGCTACGACGACGCGACCAGCACACTCACGGTCGTGTTCGAATCACCGGGTTCGTCGGTCCTCGACCTGCCGGATAACGTCGTGGCGAGCTCGAGCGGCGCGCTGGTCGTGTGCGAGGACGGCTCGGGCGACAACTTCCTCCGGGGGTTGACGCCGGCAGGTGAGATCTTCGACTTCGCCCGCAACGCCGATGTCAACCAGGTCGGCCAGGAGTTCGCCGGCGCCACGTTCTCGCCCGACTTCAAGACGCTGTTCGTGAACATCCAGTCGAGATCGGGCTACAGCATGGCCATCTGGGGACCGTGGGCCCGCGGCGGGTTCGCCTGATCGACCCGGGTCGATCTCAGCCGAGCAGTGCGCTGAGGTCGTCACCCTCGATGCGCTCGAACGAGCGCCGTTCCCCACCGCGTGACAGGCGCGCCACCTCGAGCTCGCCAGCGTCGAGGGAACGATCGGGACCCGCCAGGGCATCGACCGCCGCCCGCAGTGCGGCGGCCAGCGACATGGCGGGCTCGAAGGCATTGCCCAGCCGTTCGCTGATGGCTTCGGCCTCGCCTCCGAGCACGGTGTGGTCACGTTCGTCGTTCACCGTGCCGTCGAACCGAATGTGGAACATCTGATCCTCACTGGCCTCCGTGCCGATCTCGGCCACCAGGATCTCGACCTCGAACGGCTTCATCTCGTGGGTGAACGTCTGGCCGAGGATCTGTGCGTACTGGTTCGCGAGACTCTGCGCGTCGACGTCGTCACGGCTGTACGAGTACCCCTTCAGATCGGCATGGCGGACACCTGCGATGCGGAGCTGATCGAACTCGTTGTAGCGGCCGACACCGCCGAACGCGATCCGGTCGTAGATCTCGCTGACCTTGCGGAGGGTGTTCGAGGGATTCTCGGCGACGAGCAACAAGCCCTCGTCGTAGCTGAGAGCGACGAGGCTCCGACCTCGCGCGATCCCCTTGCGGGCGTAGTCGGCCCGGTCCTTCATCATCTGCTCTGGCGCGACGTAGAACGGTGTCGTCATCGGGGCAGCTCCTCGGCTCGCTCGGTACGACGCACGGGTCAGGCCTGGTCGGCGGTCAGACGATCGAGCAGGGCACGGAACCTCGCCTCGATGTCGTCGTCGTCGAGACGGGTGAAGCCGTCGGCGGTGATCGTCGCCACGATCGGATAGATGCCACGGATCAAATCGGGACCACCGGTGGCGCTGTCGGCATCGGCCGCCTGTTCGAGTGAATGGATGGCGAGCTCGATGGCATCGCCCTCGCTCATCTCGCCTCGCCACCCGAGCTTCACGACCTGACCGGCGTGCAGGCTGCCCGAGCCGGTGGTCGCGAAGTCCTGCTCCTCGTAGCGGCCACCGGTGACGTCGTACTGGAACAACCGTCCCTGGTCGCGGCGAACGTCGTAGCCGGCGAACAGTGGCACGACGGCGAGACCTTGCATGGCCGCCGGCAGGTGGTTGCGCAACATCTGACCGAGCTGGTTCGCCTTGCCGTCGAGACTCAGCGCCTGGCCCTCGACCTTCTCGTAGTGCTCGAGCTGGAGCTGGAAGAGCTTGACCATCTCGAGTGCAGGCCCGGCGGCCCCGGCGATCGCGACTCCGGAGTGGCGATCGGCGGGGAAGACCTTCTCGATGCCACGGTGGCTGATGAGGTTCCCCGACGTGGCGCGGCGGTCGCCCGCCATGACCACACCATCTGCGTAGCGAACCGCCAGCACGGTGGTGCCGTGGGCGAGGGGCAGACGATCGGAGACATCGGCCGTCGGTACCGGCGGGACGAGCCCAGCGTGACGCAGCAGGCCCGTGAAGCTCGGACCCGGATCGCGAGGTGGGTCGAACAAAGGCAGGGTCACTGCCCACCCTTTTGGATGTACGACTTGACGAAGTCCTCCGCGTTCGTCTCGAGGACCTCGTCGATCTCGTCGAGGAGATCGTCGAGCTCGGCCTTGAGCTTCTCGCCCGACTCGCTCGTCGCCGGGGCCTCGTCGATCTCGGCCTCGGTCTCGCGAGGTGCGCTCTTCCGCTTCTGTTCTCTTTCAGCCATCGTTGTCCTTCGTTGCCGTCCGGGTGGTCGGCAGGTGCATCTCAACCATCGAGTCGCGCCAACAACTCCGACGCCGTCGTGCAACTCTCCAACAACTTACCCACGTGGCTCTCCGTGCCACGCAATGGTTCGACCATCGGGACCCGGCGGAGGGCACCAGCGTCGATGTCGAAGACGAGCGAGTCCCAGTTGGCGGCGACGATGTCGTCGGCCCACCGCTGCAGACACTTGCCACGGAAGTAGGCCCTCGTGTCGGTCGGCGGCTCGGAGATCGCCGATCGGGCGGCACCGTCGTCGACCAGCGTCTCGACTCCGAGTCGGGCGAACAACGACTTCTCGGGCCGGAGATCGTGGTACTGCAGACCGAGCGCGGCGAGACGCTGGTCGCCCCAGTCGAGTCCTCCCCGCTCGCGGTAGCCGTCGATGAGTCGGTACTTCGCCACCCAGTCGAGCTGATCGGCGAGGTCCATGGGATTGGACTCGAGCGCGGTCAACACCCGCTCCCAGCGCTCGAGGACCATCGCGCCGATCTCGGCCCCGACGGCATCGAGGCCGTGCGATTCGGCGTACTTCTGGGCCCGGTCGAAGAGCTCCCACTGCGCCTCGAGCGCAGTGAGCGTGGTGCCGTCGGCGAGCTCGAGCGGCGCCGCCAGCGTGAGATCGTGCGACACCTGCTGGAGCGAGGCGACGGGATCGGCGAACTCGAGCTCGGCGCCGCATGCGCTGTCCTCGACCATCGCCAAGACGAGCGCGGTCGTCCCCACCTTCAGGAACGTGGAGACCTGCGACATGTTGGCGTCGCCGACGATGACGTGGAGCCGGCGGTACCGGTGGGCGTCGGCGTGGGGTTCGTCGCGGGTGTTGATGATCGGACGTTTGAGCGTGGTCTCGAGGCCCACGGGTTCCTCGAAGAAGTCAGCCCGTTGGGTCAGCTGGAACGGGACCTGTTCGGCGTCGACCCCAGGGATCTCAGAGCCCACCTTCCCCGCGCCGGTGAAGACCTGCCGCGTGACCAGATGGGCCGTGGCATGCACCACGATCTGACCGAACGGCGTGCCCCGGTC
>JAOTZB010000309.1 GCA_029861625.1 Acidimicrobiia bacterium | reverse complement strand
CACGTCGAACGCGATCGCCGACGTGATCACGTCGCTGCCTCCGACGCGCCGTCGCCTGGTGGGTCTCTTCAGCGGCGGCACGCTCTGTTACGAGGCGATGGCCATCGCCAGCACCCACATCGGGGCGATTCACTCGAACACCCCGCTCGACGAGACCTGGACCATTCCGGCTCCCGATGGCGCCCATGTCTGCCTCGACCTCGGCGAGGAGGAGTACACCGCCGGCCGCCCGCATCCGATGATCGATCCCGAAGCCCGGATCGAGCGGATGGTCGGCCAGATCGACGACCCGACCGTCGCCGTCGTCTTGTTGGACGTCGTCCTCGGCGACGCCGCCCACGAGAACCCGGCCGGCCTGCTCGCGCCCGTCGCGGCGCGCATCGTCGATGCCGGAGCCGCGGTCGTCGCGTACGTGCTCGGGACCGAACGCGATCCGCAGGGCTTCGAGGCGCAGCGCGACATGCTGCGGCAGGCCGGTTGCATCGTGACCGAGACAGCCGCTCGGGCGGCACTGGCGGCGGCGGCGATCGTGAATCGCGATCCCGCGCTGGTCCACGACGATCTCTCCGGCTAGGCACGCCGGTGGCAGGGCTCCGCATTGCGCTCACCACCTACTCCGTCAAGCCGCGGGGTGGAGTCGTCCACGCCCTCGAGCTGGCCACGGCCCTGGTGGCCGCTGGAGCCGACGTAACGGTTGTCGCGATGGGTGATCCCGATGTCGGGTTCTTCCGTCCCGTCGATGTTCCCGTTCGCATCGTGCCCGCCCCGCCATGGGGGGACGCGCTGGAGGAGCGGGTCTTCAGCTGGATCGACGCCCTGGAGCGGGGCTTGCACGAGATGCGGGACGATTTCGACATCGTGCACAGCCAGGACTGCATCTCGGCCCGGGCCGCGGCGCGGGTTCGAGATGCCGGAGCCGCATTCCGGCTCATCCGCACGGTGCACCATGTCGACGACTTCACGACCACGGCGCTCGTCGACTGCCAGCGGCATGCGATCGTCGAACCGGATCAGGTGCTGGTGGTGAGCGAGCTGTGGAAGCGTCGGCTCGCCCGCGACTACGGGGTGCACGCGACCGTCGTGGCCAATGGAGTCCGGGCCGAACGATTCGCTGCCCCGATCAGTCGGAGCCGACGAGATGAGCTTCGGCTCAGGGCAGGTGCAACCGATCGCTTCCTCTACCTGACGGTCGGCGGAATCGAGCCCCGGAAGGGGTCGGAGTATCTCGTCGAGGCGCTGGGCATCCGCAAGTCCTCGGGTGCCGCACCGGTGCTCGCGGTGATCGGGGGGCACTCGTTCCAGGACTACCGGGCGTATCGCGAGCGGGTTCTCGGCTCGCTCGACGATCACGGCCTGGTGATGGAGGACGACCTGGTGCTGCTCGGCACGCTGAGCGACGACGAGCTCCCGGAGTGGTTCCAGGCTGCCGACGGTTTCGTGTTCCCGTCGATCAACGAGGGCTGGGGCCTCGTCGTGCTCGAAGCGATGAGTGCCGGACTCCCGGTGGTCGCCTCCGACATCGAGGTCTTCCACGAGTTCCTCGTGGACGGCGAGAACGCCGTGATGACCGAGGCGTCGAACGCCGTGTCGCTGGCGGCTGGTATGGCACTCGTGGAGGACGACAGAGAGCTTGCGGGCCGCCTCGCTTCCGAGGGCCGTCGCACGGCGGCGAAGTTCTCCTGGGCGACGACCGCCGCCCAGCACCTCGAGGTCTACGGTGAGGACTCGACCGACACGGGCTGTCGGCCCGAGTCGCGCTCCACCTGACGGGTCAAGAGCGTGCCCATCGTGAGCGAGAGCGCGGCCCACGCGGTTGCGAGGCCGCCCAGCGACGCCAACCGGAAGTCCCACACGAGGTCGGTCGGCGCGGTGACGGCATCGGCGGGCGCGGGGAAGACGACGAAGATGATCACGAGCCCGCCCGCGTACAGACCCGCTCCCAGCCAGGCTCGGCCGACAGGTGATCGTCGTGACGCCTCCACGACCCGCCACACCACGTTGGCCAGCACGATCGACGCCGCGAGCACCGAGAAGTAGGCCAGGGTCCGCTCGTTGATCGTGTCGGGATCACCGACCGCCGGAGGGTTCGCGGGGTACTTCAGGAACGGAACGATGACCACGACGATGAATCCGACGAGCCCGAGCTGGAGCGAGGCCCGCAGGGGCGTCACCGGCCCCATTCTCGGCGCGACCGCCGCCAGCACGACCGCGAAGATCAAACCCAGTGCGACGCCGAATATCAGCAGTCCGATCGCGCCGCCGAGCTCCTGCACGCCCCGGCTGAAGAGCTCATCATGGGCGGCACCATCGCCGGCGCTGTCGGCGAGCTCGTCTTCGTAGTCGAGCGCCGCCCGGATCGGTCCCCGACCGAACACCAACATGTAGACGGCGAGCGAGACACCGGCGACGAGGCCACTCAGCAATCCGTTCCGGAGGACACGCGTCATCGATCGCGTCCTATCGGGCGGCGGCCCGCACCGGTCGCCACCGCGGCTGGGATCAGTGACAAGGGACGGCGCCGAGATGGCGACCGTCGTGGAAGAACTCGTGCATCGTGTTTGCCACGGAACCGAGAACAGCGCCGTTCTCCAGCGTTACGAGGTAGATCGCGAAGGTGGCGAGGGCGACGACGAGCCATGCCCACGCCGGCACATCTATGTGCGGTACGACGTTGGCACTCGGTAGCGGGACAGCCGCGTTCGTAGTCATTCCTTTAGTGTTCCATACGTTTCTCATAGTTGACAACAGGCGTCCGGCGTCTCCTATGGTGAGCTGCCAGAGCGACCAGCCGTATCCGGAAGGGGTCACCCATGACGGACAGCAGACCGCCGTTTCCGCCATTCGACGAGGAATCAGCGTGGGCCAAGGTGCTCGGCGCGGAAGCGGCATGGAACACCCGGGATCCCGATCGCGTTGCGTCGGCGTACTCGGAGGACTCGATCTGGCGAAACCGCGACATGTTCCTTCGGGGTCGCGACGAGATCCGTGCATTCCTCACCCAGAAGTGGGACCGCGAGCTCGAGTATGCGTTGCGCAAGGACCTCTGGGCCTTCACGGGCAACCGGATTGCCGTCCGGTTCCAGTACGAGTCCAAGAGCACCGACGGGGGGTGGTTCCGCTCCTACGGCAACGAGAACTGGGAGTTCGACGACAACGGTCTCATGCGGCGCCGAGAGGCGAGCATCAACGATGTGGCGATCGACGCGTCCGAGCGACGTATCCTCGGCCCTCGTCCCGAGGGCGACCGGACGGTCATTCCACTGCAATAGCCGGGGTTCGGCTTCGACGCCGCCACGAACATCGAGGGCGGTCGTCCCCGGCGACGGGACGGATTCCACATGTCGAGGGCGGGGCGGCCAGACTGGCGGCAACGAAGGAGTTGCCGCGATGGGTGGAATCAGAACCGGATGCGGACGGCGGCGCGTTCGAGCCGCTGACCTCGAGGAGCGGACCTTCGGGTCGACAGGTGGGTGATGATGCGAGTTGTCCTGATCGCGGTCGGGGTCGTCGTGGCGGTGGGGTTGGGCGTCGTCGTGGCGATGGCAGTGTGGCCGGAGAGCTCACCCGGTCCGACGTTCGTCGTCGACGCCGAGGTCGTGTTCTCGGCGGACGAGCCGTTGTTCGCCCGAGATCTGGGTTGTCCGGACACCGACGGGGTCGAGAGCCCACTGGAAACCGCCGTGACGCGCACCAATTCGACGAGCGTCCACCCCGGTGAGCTGATCGGTCTGCGCTACACCGTCGATGTCCTCGCGCCGGTGACCACATCGAGCCTCACGCTGTCGCCCACGTGGGAGGCCGACGGGATGACCGTCACCTCCACCCCCGCATGCGTCTTCCGGCCCGCGAGCGAGAGCGCGTCGAGCGGCGCCTCGCTGACCTCGACCGGCAGCTCGACAGGAGTGCCTGGCGCCGAGCTCACCCTGACCGGGCTCGGGCCGGGCGACCGCGATGTGATCGAGGTCTGGATCGTGATCGAGGAGATCGACCAGGGCGCGACCTTCGAGACGAGCGTCGGAGCCTCCGGGACCGGCTCGGATCCGGTCGACACGCCGAGGTCGCTGTCGTCGCGTTTCGTGCCGAGGCCCACCGCGACGCCCGAGATCTCGCTCTCGGGCGCAACCGATCCCGTGCGGGCGGGCGAAACGGTGAGCTACCGGATTCGAACCGAGAATCCGTCGTCGACCGACCTGGTGCTCGATGTCGGTCTCGAGATCGCCGTTCCCGATGCCCTCACCGAGGTCGCGGTCTCGGTGACCGATGATGCCGAGGCGGAAACTCCGTGCGACCTGGCTGACGGGGGCGTCGTCTGCGCGATCGGCTCGCTCGAACCGACCGAGGTCGTCGAGATCGAGGTTGTCGCCACGGTCACGGTCTCGGCGCCGACGGGTAGCGGGTCGACGGGTCCCGACTGCGACCAGACGGTGACGGTGCGAGGGCGTCTCGATCCCGACGTCTGCGTCGCCGCCACGCTGATCCTCGACGGTGCAGCGACCGTGACGAGAGAGTACGCCAGCGACGTGTTGCCCCTGAGCCTGCTCGTCCTCGAATCGCGTCCCGCGCGGCCGGTGTTCAGGAATGACGAGCCGC